>JBOGIZ010000865.1:0-4790 GCA_050747805.1 Vicinamibacterales bacterium
CCGCTCGGCGAGCTGCCATCGCGGCTCGCCGAAATACCGTCCGGTCCGGACGCTCCCGACATCGTCGTCCATTGCAAGATGGGCGGCCGCAGCGCGAAGGCGGTGCGGCAGTTGATGGAGCGTGGCTTCACGCGCGTCGAGAATCTGAAGGGCGGGATTCTCGAATGGATAGACAAGATCGACTCGACGCAGGCAAGGTACTGACGCGTGCAATTGGTGAATTCGTGAGTTGGTGATCTGGTGAATTGAGTTGGTGAATTGCCGGCCGGCGTTCAGCCAAGGCGCAACGCGGCCGCGGGATTTGCGCGCGCGGCTGCTCGAGCCGGCACGTAGCAGCCTGTAGCCGCTGTGAGTGCCAGCAACGCGACGGCTATGCCAAGCGTCGCCACATCCCGGGTTCCCGTCGAGCCAATCCAGCCTGCCAGCACGGGGCCAAGGTCCAGGGCAGCCACGACGCCCAATCCAGCGCCGACGAGGGCGGCCGCGGCAATATCGCGAGTGATGCTCCACGCGAGACGGCCGGCGGGCGCGCCGAGCGCCGAGCGAACGGCCAGCTCGTGACGGCGCGCCGCAAGCGTCGCGGCAACGGAAGCGTACACGCCTTCCATGCTCAGACCGATCGCGAGCAGCGCGAACACGATCATGCCGACCATCCGCGCCAGGGGACGGCTCACCGCCGACAGCCACCTTCCTTCCATCGTCCCGACGTCCGAGATCAACGCCGGCGTGCTCATGCCCTGCAGCGCCTGCGGCGCCAGCGCCTCAACACGCTCTGGCGCGCCGGTCGTCTGGAGCACGACGACGCCGCCCATACTCGGTGACTGGTCCAGAGGCAGGTAGATGGTTGGCACCGGTTCGTCGGTCCAGTAGCCGGTGAAATTCGCGGCCACTCCGACGATGCGGTAATGCGTCTGGGAACGCGAACCGACCGCGATGGATGCGCCGACCGCGTCCTCGGGCGATGCCCAGTTCCGCTCGGCCACATCCTGGCTGATGATAGCCACCTGCTCGCTATCCGGTTCATCGGTGTCCGCGAATCCGCGGCCGAAGAGCATTCGAATGCCAAGTGCGCGGAAGTAGTCTGGCGACACCGACACAGGGTAGGTCGCTTCACGCGTCTCGTCGCCCGAGTCGCCTTGCCTCGTAAATGGCATGGGAATGGCCGGCGGCGGAAACGCGTCAGCGAGCGCAACGATTCGAGCACCCGGCAGGCGCTCGAATCGGGCGACGATGTCACGGCCGAATTCCGACGCCTGTGCATCGGACAACGCCGCCACGTCGCGCGGGTGGACGGCGAGCAGCACGGTTCGGCGCGGGGATGGCCCAAGGTCGGCGCGCGAGAGGCTCGCGTACGTCTTCGCCGCCAGCACGGCCATCGCCAGCAGACATACGCCGATACCGGACTGCGCGGCCACGAGCAGAAGGTGGAACCTTTTGGCATTGCGATCCGGGTCACCAAGACCTGTGAATCCCAGTCTGTTTCCGGCGGCGAGTACGTACGCGGACCTTCCGGTATCCGCAGAGATCACGAGCAGCCCAGACCACGACAACGCCGCGACCAGCACGAATGCCGACGAGGCGAGCATGACAGTCATATCCAATGGCGGCGCGGTCGTCAGCGGCGGCGCAATGCCGGCCGCCGGAACCAGCCGACTCAGCGCGCGCAACAGCGCCGACGCGACCGCGACGCCCAACGCCGTTGAGACGGCCGCCATCAGGCCGTACTCTCCGGCAGCGACACTCCACAAGCGCCAGCGGCTCGCCCCGAGCGATGCCCTGACGGCAAGCTCGCGGCGTCTTCGGCCGCTCTCGGCGACAGTCAAAATGGCGAGGTTCGCGCAGCCAAGGACGAACACCAATGCCGCGGCCAACCCCAGCAGACCCATCGTCCGGCGGGCCGGCGCCTGCGCGATCGCCTCGAGACTCTCCACGACTGGACGCTTCCGACGATCGATCGCGAACTGTCGGCTCAGTCTGTCTCCCGCCGCGGTGAGCTCCGCTTGCGCTCGAGCAACACTGACGCCGGGCTGAAGGCGCCCCACACCGAAGAAGAGGCTGGCGCTGCGCGGCCGGTCGGCCTTGAGCTGATTCGACAGGATCATCCAGACGTCGGCGGGATTCGTGACGGACGGAAACGGCAGGCTCGCACGCGCGGGGAACACGCCGACGATTCGGGCGCGGCTCTCAGAGAGACCCGCGGCATTTGAGGCAAGGCCGATCGTCGCGCCGATGACCGACGGGCTCTCGCCATATCTCGCGTGCCAGAGCCTGGAGCTGATCCAGATGGGCGCGGTTGCCGATCCCCCCGCAGGCATGTCGCCATCGATCACCCCGCGGCCGAGGACGGGCCGTATGTCGAGCCCGCGCAATGCCGATTCCTCAATGGAGCACACGACGACTTGCTGTGCACCGCGTCCGTCCCGAATCCAGAGTCTCGGGAAAATGAACGCCCCAAGCTCCCTGAACGCGCTCGTCGTCGCCGCGGAAAGGTCCGAGAGGTCGGGCCCGGAAATCGCCGCGCGCGGGGATCCGGACTGCACGCGCTCCCACACGGCCACGAGCTGACTGGGTTGGGGATAGGGCAGCGGCTCGTAGCCCAATGCGAGCATCAGGCTGAGCACCGCCACCGTGGCGCCAATGCCAATCGAAATCGTCAGTACGTACTGCGTGGCGAGAAGGGGCTTGCGTCGCCAGCTTCGAAGCCAGATGCGCAGCATTTCTACCCCGTCATCGTTCCACTCCGTGCCGGTACTTGCAATCGGCGCTGTCCGTCCAAGATTGACGTTACATCATGCTGTGATTACACTGGAATCATGGTTCGCACGCAAATTCAGCTCACCGACCAGCAGGCCCGGCGTCTTCGGGTACAGGCGCGCGACCAGGGCATCTCGCTGGCCGCGTTGATCCGCCGCTACGTCGAGACAGGCCTTTCTGAAGAGACGTCCGATCGCGAAACGTCGTATGACCGGGCGGCGCGCGTGGTCGGACGTTACCGGGATAAACGCGGCGCGCGAGACGTATCGAGCAGGCACGACGCGTATCTGGACGACGCCTTCGAGTGAATGCCGTCTTCGTCGATACGTCGGCGCTCCTGGCGCTGCTGAACGCGAGTGACGAGAACCACGCGAGAGCGGCGAGTGCGTTCGCGAAGCTGCGCGCCGCAAAGTCTCGTCTGATTTCGACGTCCTTTGTTCTTGTCGAAACCTACGCGCTCGTCGGCCGCCGTCTCGGTCTCGACGCCGTCAGAGATCTACGGGTTGACTTCGCGCCGTTGCTCGATGTCGTCTGGATCGACGCGCCCGTACACGAGGCAGGCCTCGATCTGCTTCTCGCCCGGCGCAAGCGCCGGTTGAGCCTCGTCGATGCGGTCTCTTTCGTCGTGATGAGCCAGGGGAAGATCGGCGATGCGTTGGCCTTCGATCCGCATTTCGAAGACGAGGGTTTCACGCTCGTCCGCTGATGCGCGAAGCCGGCCGACAATTCACCAATTCAATTCACCAGATCGCCAATTCACCAATTCACCAATTTCACCTGTTACTCCACCCGGAGCCCGAAAATGGCGACAGTCAACACGAGTGGCACACGAGTTGCTTCGTCTGGCGTATGGACTCGAATGCGGCGCTCCGATTCATCGCGGCGGACCGGGTCGACACCCCCGCGGGCCGGCTGAACGATTTCACGGTCGTCAGCCCGACGGACGCGCAGCTCGGCACGGTCGACGGCGTCATCGTGGATCCATCCCAGCGACAGGTGCGGTACTACATCGTGAAAGCGCCTGGGTGGGTGTTCTGTCATCGATACCTGCTGCCGGCGACGCCAGCGCACCTCGAGGCTGAACGCCGGACCCTTCAGATCGATATCGAGCCCGCGGAACTCATTGGCTTCCCGGAGGCCGACGCCAAGAGTTTTTCGAGATTTTCAGCCGACGACGCCGTCGAAGCGATATTCGCGAAGCGCCTGGATTAGCCAGGTCTCGGTCCGCCCGGAACTCGCCCCTTTTCCTGTCCAGTGCTCTATCCACCTAAGCTGTTCCGGTGGATAATGAGGCCTTCGATCTCCACATGTCGTGTAATTCTTGCGGCGCGGCCGTTTCTTCGACGGCTACGCGTTGTCTGTCGTGCGGAGCGCTCGTTCCGGCTGGAACGCGCGACGACGCTGACGGCGGCATCGACGCGCTCACGCCGATTCCAGACAGTGATGACGTCACCCGCGTATCGGTCGACCCAGACGCGAACACGCGCACAGACATCACCGGCGGCGGCCTGACGACGCGCGACGACGCGACCCGCGACGATGCGACCCGCGACGACACGACGCGCGCATCCGCCGGGCCGTCGGGGAGCGCCGCCTGTGGACCGCTCGACGAAGGACAGGCGTTCGGGTCGCGGTACCACATCATCCGCGCGCTCGGCGTCGGCGGAATGGGCGCCGTGTATCAGGCATGGGACGCGGAACTCGGCATCGCCGTCGCCATCAAGGTCATTCGTCCAGACACGATGGCCGATCCCGAAATGGCCGCGCAAGTCGAGCGCCGGTTCAAACGGGAACTGCTGCTCGCGCGGCAGGTGACGCACAAGAATGTCGTCCGGATCTACGACCTGGGCGAGATCGACGGCATCAAGTACATCACGATGAGCTACGTCGACGGCGTCGATCTGGCCTCAATGCTCAAACGTGACGGGCGCCTCCCGGTTCCTGTCGTGATGCGGATTGCGCGCGACGTCGTGGCCGGGCTGCTCGCCGCGCACAAAGCAGGTGTCGTCCATCGCGATCTGAAGCCCGCCAACATC
>JBOGIZ010000866.1:0-5190 GCA_050747805.1 Vicinamibacterales bacterium
CACGAACATGAGCGCGCGGCTGCGCAGCGGCGCGCTCGACGGCCGCAGCGAGTTCACGCCCATCAAGGCGCCGGAACAGACGCAGTCCTACTTCGGGGGCGTTAGCGGATCGCTCATTCACAACAAGGCGTCATTCTCTGTGTCGCTCAACGGCACGGACATGTACCAAACGCCGCCGATCTACGTCGCGCTGCCAGACGGCTCGACGTCGCAGACGCTCGGCCTGCGTCAGCCGCAGAAGAACTTCGGATTCTTCGGCCTGTTCGACTACGCCCTGACGCGGGATCAGACGCTGCGCGTGAATTTCAGCGGCAGCCGCGGGTCATGGGGCAATCAGGGCGTCGGCGCGTACGATCTGCCCGAGCGGGCCTATTCGACCCACAATAACTACGCGGCGGTGCGCATGCAGGAGGCAGGTCCGCTCGGCCGGCGCTTCTTCATCAACACGCGGCTCGCGCTGACCGAGCAGGATTCGGCGTCGAACTCTGCGCTCGAAGCGCCGACCATCCACGTGAACGACGCGTTCACGAGCGGTGGCCAGCAGGCGTCCGGCGGATCGCGCTCGAACGCGTTCACGCTGATGTCGGATCTCGACTACGTCCGCGGCATCAATTCCGTTCGCACCGGCATCCAGCTCGATGGCGGACGCCATCATTCCGACGCCAACTCCAACTACCTCGGCACCTACACGTTCAACAGCCTCGCCGATTATCAGGCCGGCACGCCGAGCCTGTTCACGCGGCGCATCGGCGATCCGAGCATTCAGTACTGGAATCTCCAGGCGGGCGTCTACGTCCAGGACGACATTCGGATTCGCAAGGGCCTCACGTTCAGCCCGGGCGTGCGATACGAGACCGAAACCCATGTGGCCGGATTGGACAATATCGGACCGCGCGCCGGCCTGACCTGGGCGCCCGGCAAGAGCGGCAACACGACGCTTCGCGCCAGCTTCGGAATGTTCTACGACTGGCTCCAGACATCGACCTACCAACAGACGCTCCAAGTCGACGGTCTCCGCGAACAGGAGCTGTCCATCGTCGATCCGTCGTATCCCGATCCGGGCAGCTTCGGGACGGTGAGCGCCACGAGCCGATATCTGCTCGCGCCGGATTTGCAGTTGGCGCGCTACTCGCGCGTCAGCCTCGGCGTCGATCGCGCGATCACGAAACAATTGCGCGTCAACGCGGTGTACGCGCACGTGGACGGCAGCCGGCTGCTGCGGGGCAACAATCTCAACGCGCCCGTCAACGGGGTCCGGCCGGATCCGGATTTCGCGAACGTCATCGAGGCGACGCCGGATGCCGCGTCGCGCCAGAACACGCTCAACATCGGCATCAGCATGAACCTCGCGGCCGCCGCGCCGTCGATGATGAACGGCATCATCATCATGATGGCCGGACCTGGCGGGGCATCCTCGGCAAAGGAACGGTGGAACTGGCGCAAGGTCATGCTGTTCGGGAACCTGGGCTTCGGACGCACCGTCAACGACACCGACGGCGCGTTCACGCCGCCGGCGACCGGCACTCTCGCCGACAACTGGGCTCCGGTGAACAACGACGTCCGCCGGCGGTTCAACGTCAGCATCAACAGCTCGCAGCTGCGCAATCTGAACGCGAGCTTCAACTTCAACGCGGCCAGCGCGCCGCCGTACACGATCCTCACCGGCATCGACAACAACGGCGATCTGATTTACAACGATCGCCCGGCGGGCGTCGGAAGAAACAGCGCCCGCGCCAGCGGCCAATGGACGCTGAACAGCTATTGGACCTACAACCTGCAGTTCGGCAAGCCGACGAGGCTGCCTCCTGGGATCAGCATCACGTCGGGCGCGGGCGGCCTCGACGTGCGGCAGGGCGCGGCTCAGAGCGCCGGCCGCTACCGCATGTTCATCTACGTCAACGCGCAGAACATGACCAACCACCAGAATCTGGCCGGCTACAGCGGGACGATCACGTCGCCGTTCTTCGGCATTCCCACACTGGCCCAGAATCCGCGCAAGATCGACATCGGGCTCGGTCTGAATTTCTGACGATCCGTGATGCGTGATGCGTGATCCGTGATCCACGGCCCACGGCCCACGGCCCCTTACTGCTTGATCAACTCCACGTCGAGCGTAATTTTGATTTCGTCGCCGACCATGAAGCCGCCGCTTTCGAGCGCCTGGTTCCAGGTGAGCCCGAAGTCGCTGCGCTTGAGGCGCGTCGTCGCGCTGTAGCCGGCGCGGTCGCCGCCCCACGGGTCCTTCGTCCGGCCTTCCGACGCCACGTCGAGCACGACCTCCCTGGTGACGCCGTGCATCGACAGATTGCCCGCGAGCTTGAACGACCCATCCGAGGCCTCGATGATCCGCGTGCTCTTGAATGCGATCGTTGGAAATTTCTCGACGTCGAAGAAGTCGGGCGATTTCAGGTGCGCGTCGCGCTGCGGCTCGCGCGTGTCGATCGTCGCCGCGTCGATCGTGATCTCCGCCTCTCCCTTGGCGACGTCATCGTCGTCGGTCTGGACGCTGCCGGAGACGCCGGTAAAGCGCCCCTTGACGGTGGTAATCATGAGGTGGCGCACGGCGAACTCGACGCTGCTGTGCACGGGATCGATCTTCCAGGTGGTCAGGGCCGGCGTGGGTGCGGTTGTCATCGTATCCTCCAATATCAGCTAACGAATACGATGCGACTATATTATTGTAAGTAGCTTGTGTCAAGTACCCGATTTTGATAGACTGCCGTCGATGGGTCTGAAGCCAGCCCTCTGTTCGCGGTTCCACCGGGCGGTCGAGCTCATCGGCAGCCGCTGGACGGGCGCCGTGATTCAGCTCCTGCTGCACGGACGCATGCGCTACGCCGAGCTTCGCGCGGCGATTCCGGACATCAGCGACCGCATGCTCTCGGAGCGGCTGCGCGAGCTCGAGACCGAAGGCATCCTCGCCCGCACGGTCGTGCCGGAAACGCCGGTGCGCGTGGAATACGAGCTGACGGAGAAAGGGCGTGCGCTCGAGCACGCGCTCGCGGCGGTCGGCAAGTGGGCGGAGCGGTGGGTTATCGAGTCGCCGCCAGCCGCAGCTGCTCAGAATCCCACGCGAGCAGCTCGCCAATCCGCCCGATCGACACGTCCGGCGGCGGCAGCGTCAGGACGCGGGCGTCGGTAGCGTAATGACCCTGCCGCGGCCACACGGTCGTTACACGGTTACCCCAATATTTCTTGATCGCATGGAGCAGCCATAGTTTGTCGTCGACGATGATGTAGCGTTCCGCCGGATAGCGCCGCGCGACATCTTCCAGTTCCTGTTCCTTGTGCACATAGACGAGAATGTTGTGTTCGACGCTCTCGGACAGGCCGGACCGCTCGATCTTGCGCGGCTGGAACACGACGTCGCCGTCGGACAGAATGACCGTGGGACCCCACTGGCGTGCGCGCTCGACGACGTCGAGCGATTCGGGAAAGAGGCGGTTGGCGAATGGATAGTTGACGAGAAACTGCGACACCGTCAGCACGCGCGTGTCGCGCGGATACCGGACCCGATAGCGCTGCAGCGCGCCGAGATAGTCGGCGTACCCAAGTTCCTGCCGCAGCGCCTCGAAGATTTCCCAGTACTGCTGCTGTCGATCGCGCCCAAGCTCCTTGTCCATGTGGCGCATCAGGTCGGCGACGACCCGGTCGTTGTCGAGCAGTGTATTGTCCACGTCAAAGAAGGTGACGAGCGAATGCATGCCTCCATGGTAATTGGATCCCATTTGGCAAGGGGGGTCGTCGAAAGGATCGTGCGTACGATGAGGTCTCGAATTCCGGCCGCCACGGTGCTCGCCGTCGCGATCGCGGTGCCGGCCGCGGCGCAAATTCCTGGCGGCGGCATGCCGGCCCAGAACGCGACTCAGGCGCCGCCCGCCAGGCCGCAACCGTCTCAACCGCAGACGAACCCGTTCATGGGGGGCGTCCCGAAAGGGACGGTCCAGCCGGGTCCGCTGAATCTGTCGCTGAAAGATGCCCTGCAGCGCGCGCTGCAGAACAACCTCGGTCTGCTCGTTCAGGAAGAGAGCGCGGCATCGGCGCATGGCGCACGGTGGCGCGCGCTCGCCGATCTGCTGCCCAACGTCACCAGCTCGGTGACCGAGAGCCGGCAAGTCATTAACCTCGAAGCCTACGGCTTTCCGCTGAAGCCGCCGATCGTCGGCCCTTTCAACGTGTTCGACGCGCGCATGTTCGTGTCGCAGCCGATCGTCAATCTATCCGCCCTGAACGGCGCGCGCGCGGCGAGCTATGACGAACAGGCGGCGAAGTACGGCATCAAGTCGGCCCGCGATCTCGTCGTCCTGGTTGCGGTGAACCTGTATCTGGAAGGTGTCTCAGCCCAGAGCCGCGTCCAGATGACGCAGGCCCAGCAAGACACGGCCGATGCGCTGCTCAAACAGGCGCAGGATCTCAAAGGCGGCGGCCTCGTTGCCGGGATCGACGTGCTGCGCGCCCAAGTGCAGGTGCAGACCGAGCGCCAGCGGGTCATCGCGGCGCAGAACGAATTTGAGAAGGTGAAGCTGCAGCTCGCGCGCGCCATCGGCATCCCCGTGGCGCAGCCGATTACGCTGACCGACAAGATCCCCTACGCGCCCATGCCGTCGGTGACGCTCGAGGACGCGCTGAACCGGGCGTTGACGACGCGTCCCGACTATCTGGCGGCGGAGACCCATGAAAAGGCCGCGGAGGCCGACGCGCGCGCGGCCAGCGACGCGCTGCTGCCGAGCGTCCGCGTCGACGCGAACTACGGCGCGATCGGACAGACGACCTCCGACGCGCACTCCACCTACACGCTCAGTGCGTCGGTGCAGGTTCCGATATTCGACGCGGGCCGCACCGTGGCCCGCCGCATCGAAGCCAACGCCGCGCTCCGCGAGAGCCAGGCCGAACTGGCCGATCTGAAGAGCAGCGTCGAATACGACGTCCGCGCCGCGCTGCTCGACGCACGCGCCGCGGAGCAGCAGCTTCAGGCAGCACAGACCAACGTGCAGCTCGCCGCCAGCGAGCTGCAGGAGGCGCGCGATCGCTTCGCCGCGGGCGTGGCGAACAATCTCGAGGTGACGCAGGCGCAGGAGGCGGTCGCCACGGCAAACGACACGTACATCTCCGCGCTCTACACCCACAATCTGGCCAAGGCGTCGCTCGCGCGCGCGATTGGCATCGCCGAATCTGCCGTAACCGGTTATC
>JBOGIZ010000867.1:0-3511 GCA_050747805.1 Vicinamibacterales bacterium
GGCGCCGGCGAGCGGGGGTTCGCCGCGGGTGGTGGACGCGGAGGATTCCGCGGCCGCCGGTCCCGAAGACATCGCGCGGTGTCCCGTCCATGCCGAGGCAAGGGTCACCGCGATCAGCGCGGCCGCCGCGGTCGCGAGCGTCCCCATCAACAAGTAGTCGCGGCGCGCGCAGTAATCACGCCGCGCGGCCGCCGTCCGCGGCCCGCCAGCGGCATCGAACGCCGCAAGGATCGCCTCGAGACGCGCCGGCTCGTCGGGCGGAACGCTCGTCGCGCCTGCCAGACGCTTGAGCAGCGGATCGAGCTCAGCGTTCAGATCCATCCCACCGCCTGCGGCCGCGCGAACGCGCGGCGCCCTCCGCGAATCGACGCCGCCAGCAGCGTGCGGCCACGATGCAGCCGTGAACGCACGGTGCCGATCGCGCAGCCCGCCGCAACGGCGGCATCTTCATAACTGAGCTCCTGGAGATCGCAGAGCACGATCGCTTCGCGATACACGACCGGCAGCGCGCGCAGGGCGCTGCGGAGCCATTCAAGCTCCCGTGCGTTCGAGAGCAACACCCCGGGGTCGTCACCGGCCGCGCGGGCGTCTCCAGCCTCTTCAAGCGGCGAGAGCGTGCGCTCTGAAAGCCGCCGGCGCGCGTGATTTCGCGCGATGCCGAGCAGCCATGCGACCACGCTGGCGCGTCCGGGCACGAATTTGCGGGCGTCCTGGATCACGGTCATGAATACATCCTGCGCGACGTCCTCGGCCGCGGCCGCTGACCCTGTCATGTGCAGCGCGAAGCGGTACACGTCGGGCCGTCGGCGCCGATACAGGGCTGCAAACGCGTCCCGGTCGCCGTTGGCGGCAGCCCTCAGCAATTCGTCATCGGAATCGGTCATCGGCTGCCGTGTTTGACGCCGGCTGAGGATATTCGGCCGACGGTGCCGAAAAGTTCCCGTCATTTGCGGGCGACCGGTCAAAGATCGACAATACGGCCTCGCTCGCCACGGGCGTCAAGGAGAAGAATCATGAGCTTCATGGACAAGGTGAAGGGCGGATTCGACAAGGCCAAGGAAGGCATCAGCGATTTGGCGGAAACCACCCGCCTGAAACACGAGATCTCCAAGCTCACCGATCGCAAAACAGAGCTGCTGACCGAGATCGGCCGTCAGGTGTACGCGCTGCGCGGCCAGGGGCACGGCGTTTCGGAAGTCGAGGCACAGTGCAAGGAAATCGACGGCATCGAGCAGCAGATCAAGGACAAGAGCGCGGAGATCGTTCGCGTGAACACCGAGACGTCCACGGCGAAGCCGCCGACGGCGTCGAGCCAGCCGTAGACGACAGCGTCATGCATCGCCTGACATCATGAAGGCGCTGGTCGCCACGGTCGTCATCGTCGCGGCCGTGGGCGCGGGAGCCTACTGGGGCGTTCGGATCATGCGAGAGCGATCTGACGCTCGGCAAGCATCCGCGCAACTCCACGCACCGTCGACGCCAACGGATGCCGGACGCGCACCCGCTGTCTCTGCCGCGGCGCCCACCACAAATCAGCAGGCATCTCCTGCCATGCCGTCGCTGGGCGCGCCGTCGAGCGGAGCTGGCGATGTGGGCGTCGCCGTCGCCGCTCCTGCGTTGCCGGAGACATCCGCTGAACCGTCGGCAGCGCCACCGGCACCTCCTGTACCACCGCTCATCACCCCCGGACCGCCAGCCACGACGACGAGCGTCAACATCGCAGCCGATGCCGTGGGCGGCGAAATCGACGCGATGACCGGCGTATTCGGTCCGGGCTACAGCGGACGGCGACTGATCGACGGCAAGCCGGACCAGACCTTGAAACTCGCGGCGCCTGTTGCGTACCCGCAGGATATCGTGATGTCGTTCTTTGACCGCCAGCCCGCGCTCGTATCGGCTGTCGGGATCGAATTACCGACAGACGCGTCGCTGGCACCGAAGGACGTCGAAGTGTGGGGGTCGACGGCCGATGCGCCGGATTCCGGTTTCATCAAGATGGCCAGCAAGACGCTCACGGCGCAGCCCGGAGAGCAGACGATCTCGTTTCCCGCCGCGAACCCGCGCTTTATGAAGCTGCGGATTCTGTCCGGCGCATCGCCGGCCGGCCTCGAAATCGGCGAAGTACAGGTGCTCGAAGCGGCGCGCGACGGCTACGTGGCGCTGTTCACACGCCGGCCCGACGCTACTGCGTGGGACGGAAGCCCGCGCCAGGCCGGACAGCATGGCCTCGATTGGATGCAGCAATCCGCGACGGATTGGCCGAAGGTCCATCAGTGCTTTGGCTGCCACGTGCAGGCGCAGGCCGTCATGGGCCAGGCGATTGCGCTGAAGCAAGACTATCGTGTGAACCTTCCGTCACTGCGTGCCCTAATCGACTCGACGCGCCAGTACCAGGAAACCGACGGCCTCACACCGGGCGACAAGCGCATCGGAGGGGCGCACAATTCGTGGTTCGGCGACTCGACGTCCGCGACGGTATTCGCCGTGATGGCGCTGGCGTATGGCGACGCCGCCACGGCCGCGCCAGGCGATCCGGACTTGCTGAAGGGTCTCGATTTCATGATCGCGCGGCAGCAGCCCGACGGCGCGTTCCCGATCGATCGCGTCGAACCGCCGATCATCCAGGGCAACTTCATGACCAGCGTGAACACGCTGGTGGCGCTCGACTGGGCGGTCTCGCACTCGCAGGATCCCAAGTACAAGACCGCGGCGGCGCGCGCGGTCTCCTGGATTGCCGCGACGGCGCCGGAGACCACGCAGGACAAGGTCTTCAAGATTATCGGTCTCGTGCGTGATGGTTCGGCGGATGAGCAGCACATGGCGTGGCCGATCGCGCAACAGCTCGCCACCGAGCAACAGAAGGACGGCGGCTGGAAAGAACGGCCGCAGGAGGACGGCTCCAACGCGCTCGCGACCGGTGAAGTCCTGTACGCATTCAAGCAGGCGGGCGTCGGCGTGGAGTCGCCGGCGTTCAGGCGCGGCGTCGCGTACCTCCTGAGAACGCAGGTCCACGATGGAAGCGCCGACGACGGCTCCTGGAAGCAGACCAACTCGCAAAGCGGACGGCAGGCGCCGCTGGCGCACACGATGTGGGCCGTCATCGGACTCGCCGGATCGTTCGGCCTCAGCAACATGGGCGACCTGGAAATTCAGACGCACGGAGAGGCCGACAAACCTCCATCGCGCAATCTGGAGATCGTCCTCGACGTGTCGGGGTCGATGAACTCGCGCCTCGGCACCAGCACCCGCTGGAAAACGGCGCTCGTCATGCTGAAACAACTTCTCGACGCGCTGCCGGACGACTTCAATGTCGGTCTGCGCGTCTATGGCCATCGCTACCCCGCCAGCTCGCGACAATCCTGCTCCGACAGTCAGCTGGTCGTGCCGATCGAGAAGATCGACCGCGCGAAAATTCTCTCCACGGCGTCGGCGCTCCACCCGCGCGGCGAGACGCCGCTCGTCAGCTCCGTCCTGCAGACGATGGACGACCTGCACGCGGCCGGATCGGGAT
>JBOGIZ010000868.1:0-3814 GCA_050747805.1 Vicinamibacterales bacterium
CTGGAGCGGCCAGAAATCCGCACGGGGTGTACCACGCGAAGACTCGGGGGCCCCGTGCTGCCGCCGACAGATCCGCGGCAGAGCGTTTTTCCGGCGCGCGGAGCGGGATCCCGGAGCGGAATGCTCCGTTGGCGCTGAAGATGCGCTAACCACACGGCGGCTCGCCGACCGGCTACTGAATAGTCACGTGATCGAACGTGCAGGTGGCGCTCGCCGACGTCGAGTGGCTCGTCACCGCCAGGCCTACATACACCGCGGTCGCCATCGAGATGCTGTCGCTGCCCACGCGCGTCCAGGTCTTGCCATTCGCCGACTCGTAGGCGGTGAACGTGCTGCCGCTTCGGGTCAGTTTGACCCAGCGCGGCGCGGTTGACCCTGAGCCCGTCGTATTCACGCTGGCGCCGCCCGTCGCATCGCGCCGCTGGAACGCCGCGCCGTGCGCGGCCGAGACGAGCATGAACGCCTGCTTCGAGCCTGCCGCGAGCGTCTCGCGGATCATCACGCCCCCTTTGACCCACGAATCCACATCCTGCACGGTCGCCACGCGCGCGATGATTGTGCCGTTTCCCGAGAGGCTCGTGTAGGCATAGTTGAACGCGTCGGCGGTGCCCCAGATGTCGGCCCCGGATCCCGTGATGGTGAACGTCGGGTTCTTGTAGTTGGCGCTACCGGCGATCGGCACGCTGCCGATGTCGGAATCCGCCCAGCCGGAGGGCAGGGAGCTCGTTGCCGAGCCCGAGCTCGTGCTCACGTGATCGAACGTTGCCGTCGCGAGCGTTCCCGCGACGTGGCTCGAGACCGCCAACCCGACGAACGCGGACCCGGCCATCGAGAACGTGTCGCTGCCGACCAGGGTCCACGACGATCCGTCGCTCGATTCGTATCCGGAGATCGTCGATCCGCTGCGTACGATTTTGACCCAGTGCGGCGCGGCCGCGGCTGAACCCGTGGAATTCACGCTCGCGTTGCCGTCCGACGTGCGGCGCTGGAAGGCGACGCCCTTCGAGTACGAGACGAGCATGAACGCCTGGGCGGAAGACGCCGAGAGCGAGCCGCGGATCATGACGCCCGCCTTGACCCAGCTCGCTTGCGGCGCGATCGTCGCGACGCGCGCGATCATCGTACCGTCGCCAGAGAGCGGCAGGTAGGCGTAGTTCAGCGCATCCGACGAGCCCCACACGTCCGCGCCCGCGCCGCGGACCGTAAACGTGGGGTTCGAGTAGCCGGCGCTTCCCTGCGCCCCCGTCGAGCCGATGTCGTTGTCGGCCCAGCCAGACGGAAGCGGCGATCCACCGCCGCCGGAACCTGTCGTCGTGAAGCTCCAGACCGGTCCCGTCGCCGTCACGTACGCCATGGTCTTCGTCACGATCTTCCAGTAGTAGGTCGTGCCGGACTGTAGCGCGGGCAGTGCATATGTACGGTAGTCGGTCGTACTCTGGCTCGGTCCGAGCTGCACGTTCGACGCGACGAGCGGCGGATTCGACGACGTGCCGAAGTAGATGTCGTAGAGCTGTCCCCACGGTCCCGCGTACCACGAGAGCGAGATGCCGCTCGTCGCGATGCCGGTCGCGCCGTCCGACGGCGTGTTGTACGTCGGCACGTCGGGTGGGAGCGGCGTGAACGGCTGCGTCTCCGCGTACCCGGATCCGTTCGTCCATTTGCGATTGAACTGAGTCACGAGCCAGTTGAAGATCCACGGCTGGGTCGTGAACATGTTGTGTTCGCGCTGTGTGTCGCTCGACGGCGACGTCCAGTTCGAGGATCCGAAGATCGTCGTACCGGTCCCGTGGAGAATCACGGCCTTTTCGTGATTGATTCCCTCGTGCGCGTCGAGCCGGACCTGCGCGCCGGCGTGATACATCATGTCTACGTTGTACGCGTCCCACAGCCGGGTCGAATCCCGGTACTCGCTCTGATCCGTGAACAGCCGGACCGGCACGCCCCGGTTGAGCGCGTTGATAATCGCCGTCGATTCCGCTGCGTCGGTAATCCGAAACATCGCGACGTCGATTTGCTGGTTTTCGGCGTTGTAGGCGGCGATCGCGCGCGAGCGGTAGCTCTGGTCGTTGGGAAAATTGAGCTGCGGATCTTCGCTGGAGGTCGGATACGACCGGATCAGCGGACCGTCGATGTTGGCGTAGTTGGCGAACTCCGTCGTACTGGTCCACATGTCGTCGAACTTCGACATGAAGCTGTCGAGGAGCGACGTGTCGTTCGTGTAGAAGACGACTTCGTCGGTGTAGTTCTGATAAGGCGTCCCAGGCGCCATTTCGTACGGGGCAAAGTTGGCGCCGGCGAACTCGAGCTGGCCCTGCCCCGCGAAGAGGATCATCTTCCAGTGCAGGATTCCGCTCGTCGCGCGGTTGCGCATGGGGACGCCGGCGGACGCGAGCTGATCGTTCTGCGCCGTGCAGTCGGGATGTTCCTCGTTGCAGCGCGGATCCATCAGCAGCCGGATTCTCACGCCTCGCTGCCACGCGGCGACGAGCGCGTTCGAGAACCGCGCGTCCGTGATCATCCAGTACGCCATGTCGATTTCGACCTGTTCCTGGGCGATGTACGTGAGGATGTCGGCGCGGCAGTCCTGATATTCCGGATCGCAGAGGCGCTGTTGGGGAGCCAGCGTCTGCGCGCCCGCAACGCGCGCCGTGAGCGCCAGCAAGATGAGGAGCGTCCCGGCAATCGCGCCCCACCTAAAGGATGATCGCTCGGTGGCGAGAGCTCTCGAAACTCCAGGGTCCTTCACGGCGGCCTGCGATGCGAGCCGGGTGCCACCGATGAGTGCTTGGTGTTTCGGGCGGATCGGACCTGCCGGATGGGTGCCTCAACGGTAAAGATGAGAAATAAAGTGCGCGGATTGCGAAGACGAGAGACCGCCTTCCGGAAGCGCGCTCCACACTTTGGCGAACCGACCCAAGAAGGGTCGGCGTCCATCGCGATCGGCCGGTCTACGGGCGATTGCGACGGTCGTGAAGAAACGACACTACACGCGGTGTGTGCGATGGCCGATGGCCGGCGACCAGTGACCGATGAGCGATGGGCGATGGCCGATGGCCGATGGCCGATGATCGATGATCGATGATCGATGGACGATGATCGATGATCGATGGACGGTGTTCAGGCCCTGAGCGCTTTCGAGGGGTCGAGCCGCGCCGCCCGCACGGCGGGAGCCGCGGACGCGACGATCGCGATGACGAGCACGCAGCCGGCGGCGGCCACGTATGTGACGGCGTCGGCTCGCGAGATGCCGAAGATGAGCGTTCGAAGCGCATTGCTCAACAGCGCCGCGCCAATCGCGCCGAAGACGACCCCACTGACGGCGAGCGCGACTCCCTCGCCGAGAATCATCCGCAGTATGGCCGCCCGCGACGCGCCCAGCGCCGCGCGGACGCCAATCTCGGTCAGCCGCTCGGTCACACCGCCCGATATCACGCCGTAGATGCCGATTGCCGCGAGCATGAGCGCGGCGAGGCCAAAAGCCGCGAACACGGTCAGCACGAAGCGGCGCTCCGCCTCCGAGCGCGCGACGAGCGTCTCCATCGTCGCCGCACGCATGATTGGCTGGTTGCGATCGACGGACCAGATGGCCTGCTTGACCGAGCCTACGAGCGCGGTCGGGTCGCCGGTCGTGCGAACGACGATCGTCTGGACGTTGTCGACCCAGTCCCACTGTCCCGTCGCGACGTAAAAGGCCGGAGTATTGTCGTCGCTGAGCGCGCTCTGCTTGACGTCGGCGACGACGCCCACGATGACATCCCAGGGACGGCTGCTTCCAACCTCCGGGCCCGCGTGCAGGCCCTGACCGATCGGATCC
>JBOGIZ010000869.1:0-7053 GCA_050747805.1 Vicinamibacterales bacterium
GCCAGACGCCGCGAGGAACGCTCAACAAAAAAGAGGCCGGGCGCGAACGCCCGGCCTCCGATGTGATTGGCAACCGTTCAAGGTCAGCCCGCCTGTGTTACTGAATCGGCGCAGCCGGAGCCGCCGGGGTCGCCGTGTCGTCGATCGTCGAGCCGAGAGACGACGTGCTCTGCCAGATCGTGCTGGTCGTGTTCGTGCCGAAGAAACGCGTGCCCGTCGAGGTCGAGACCGGATCCGCCCAGGCGTGGTAGCCGGACGACAAACTTGAGTCCTCATTGTTACACGAGGTGCCCGCCGCGGTCGTGCCGGCAAGATTGATGATGTAGCCGCTCTTCGTCGCCGACGCCGACGCGCCAAGATCCGGGCTGATGAACGCCGAGCCGCCCGACGGTCCGCTGCCGAGCACGGTCAGCGACTGGGCATAGAGCCCGTTCGCGCAGCTCGCCGAGTACGTCGATTCGGCGCTGCTGATGGCGCGCAGCGATCCGATCGCCGACGCTTCGTTGCCGGAGATGCGCGCCCGCAACAGGCCGGGAACCGCAATCGCCGCGATGATGCCGATGATCGCCACAACGATCAGCAGCTCGATGAGGGTGAAGCCCTTCTGAGTCCGAAGTCGCATTGCTCTCTCCTTCAAAATACGAAGATGCCGTTGGCCGCGTGACATGTGCTGCCGACCGGACCCGCGGCTTCTCCGCGAGCGACAAGCCATTGAGCAACTGGGGTGCCAGGCTGATCGATTCGAACAAGTGCCATCAGCTCTATGACTTACGAATTCGGATCGAGTGGAATGATTGACAATCTTCGGCCGGCTGACAATTTCTGTCAAGCTCGAGTGCGGATCCTTGTCAGGCATCCTCACTTCAAGTTGTACTTCTTCATGTAGTAGCGGAACGACCGGAAGCTCATGCCCAGGAGCTCCGCCGCCTTGACCTTGACCCCACCCGACCGGCGCAGCGCCTCCGCGATGTATTCGCGTTCGAGATGCTGGACGTGCTGTTCGAGATCGAAGCCTTTCTCGGGCAGCGGACCGGCCGGCTTCGGCGCGCCCGCCGCCTCGATCGCCGGCGAACTAGTGCCCGTCGGGGCACTGGCGCCGCGGACCGTCTGGGGCAGACTCTCGGGCAGCACCGCCTGCGAACGTTCGAGGGCGACGGCGCGTTCGATCGCGTTTTCGAGCTCGCGCACGTTGCCCGGCCACGCGTACGCCGTGAGACACGTCAGCGCGGCCCCGGAAATGCCCGCGATCGGCTTCTTCATCTGCGCCGCGTAGCGTTCGACGAAGTGCGCCGCCAGCAGCGGCACGTCCTCGATCCGCTCGCGCAGCGGCGGCACGCGGACGGGAATGACGTTGATGCGGTAGAACAGGTCCTCGCGGAAACCGCCCTCGGACACCATCCTGCCGAGATCGCGATTGGTCGCCGCGATGATGCGGATGTCGGCGTCGACTTCCTCGGTGCCGCCCACCCGCCGGAACTTGCGCTCCTGCAGGACTCGCAGCACCTTGACCTGCAGCATCGGACTCATTTCGCCGATCTCGTCGAGGAAGATCGTGCCCTTATCGGCGACCTCGATCAGCCCCTTCTTGTTGCCCTCGGCGCCGGTGAACGCGCCGCGCATGTGGCCGAACAGCTCCGAATCGAGCAGCGTCTCGGTCAGCGCGCCGCAGTTGACGGCCACGAACGGCTGTTCGCTGCGCGTCGAACGGACATGGATCGCGCGCGCAATCAGCTCCTTGCCGGTCCCCGACTCGCCGGTGATGAGCACCGTGCTGCCGGTGGGCGCGATCGTTTCGACCAGCTCGAACACCTCCAGCATCGCGCCGCTGTTACCGACGATGTTCGAGAACTGGTTCGTGGAGTGCATCGCGCGCTTGAGCAGCGCGTTTTCCTGCTTCAGCCGCTTGCGATCGAGCTCCTTGCGGATCCGGAACCGCAGGACTTCGGTGTTGAACGGCTTCTCGACGTAGTCGTTCACGCCGAGCTGCTCGACGCCGCGGATGAGATCCGCCGATCCGTAGGCGGTAATCATGATCGCGATCACCGACGGATTGATGCTGCGCGCGTGGCGCAGCACCTCGAGGCCGTCGATGTCGGGCATCCGCGCGTCGGACACCACGAGATCGAACGGGCGCGCGTCGAGCTGTTCGATCGCGCCGCGTCCGTTTTCCGCGATCGCCACGTCATGGCCGTCGCGCCGCAGCAGAATCCCCAGCATCTCGCGCATCGACCGTTCGTCGTCGACGATCAGGATGCGCGCCGCCGCCGCGGCCGGCGTTTCGACGACGGGCGTTGCCGTGCCTGTGGCGCTCATACCGCCGCCTGTCTGCCGGCCGCCGCGGCCCAACTGAATGCCGGCTCGAACGGCAGCACCACTTCCACGACAGTACCCTGGCCTTTCTGCGATCGCACGCGCACCTTCCCGCCGTAGTCGCTCGCGATGCGGTGCACGATCGAGAGACCAAGACCCGTGCCGCGCGCGAACCCGCCGCGGAACGGCTGAAAGATGCCGTCGATGTCTTCAGGGGCGATGCCGACGCCCTCGTCACCCACGCTCAGCACGACGTCTTCGTCAATCGCTTCCACGCCGAGGCGCAGCCGCCCGCCGCTGGGCATCGCGCGCAAGCCGTTGGTCGCGAGATTCCAGACGACCTGCCGCAGCTGCGCCTCATCCGCCCGGTACACGACCGCCTCGGACGGCACCGCGACGTCGATGACGTGCCGCTCGCCCCGCTCGGGGCTGTTCTCGAGCAGCCGCGCCGTATCGCTGACGATGCCGCGGACGTCGACGTCCGTGAGCGCGGCGCGCTTCGGACGCGCGTACGCGAGAAAGCTGCGGATCGTCTCGTTCAGCCGATCCGACTCGCGCAGCACGATGTCCATGAGCTGCGACTGGTCCGTCGTCAGGGGCAGCTCGTCGCGAAGGATTTGGATCGAGCCGGCCATCGACGCGAGCGGATTACGGATCTCGTGCGCGATCCCCGCGGCCATTTCACCGACCGCTGCGAGCCGCTGCTGCGCGCGTGCTTCCCGGTCGCGCTTTCTCGAATCCGTCACGTCCTGGAACGTGAAGATGAAGCCGCTCTCGCCGCGTGGCGTGAGCAGCGGCACGCTCGACATCCCGAGCTCGATGTCGCGGCCGTTCGCGCAACGGAATGCGAACTCCTGCCGCAGCAGCAGCGGGCGGTTCTCGTCCGGCGCGAAGAGCGCCTGATACGACGGCGGCAGCTGCATGACACCCACGGCGCTCTGCCCGACCGCCGCGTCGGCGGCCACGCCGGTAATCGCCGCCGCCGCGTGGTTGAACGTCAAAATGTGCCCGTCAGTGTCGGTCGTGGCAAGGCCGCTGACGAGGCTGTCGATCACGTGTTGATTGAACGCCTGCAGGTCGGCCAGCATCGTCGAGGCCTGTTCGAGCTGGACGCCGGTTCGCCGCAGACCTTCCGCCAGATAGCCGCTCAGCGCGGCGACGGCGAAGAAGCCGAACACGTTCAGGCCGACGGTGAAGATCGCCACGCGCGCCGCAGGCAGAGCATGGGCGTTGTCGGCGAACGGCAGACCGCCGGGATGCTGGTACTGCGCGACGACGAGCCCGGTGTAGATGACCGAGCTCAGCACGCTCACCATCAGGCCGCCGCGCCACGACTGCACGGTGCTGGCGGCGATGATCGGCAGCGTGTAGAGCGACGCGAAATAGCTGCCGACGCCGCCCGTGACGTGGACGATCGCCGACACGATGAGCGCGTCGCAGGCCACCTGCACGTCGATCAGCCACGGGTGACGATCGACGGCGCGCAGCGTCGCGACCCAGGCCAGCGTCAGCGCGTAGGTCGCCGTGATCAGCGCGAAAAACGGATCGATCGGAAAGGATCCGGGCGCGCGCAGCTGGATCAGGATCGCCGATCCCAGCAGGATCGTGATGACCGCCGCACGCCCGCCGATCAGCCAGAGCAGTTTGCGGCGCATCAGGACGACAGCTTCGAGATGAGGTCGAACATCGGCATGTACATCGCGATGACGATGCCGCCGACGATGCCGCCGAGCACGGCGATCATGAGCGGTTCCATCAGCGTCAGCAGGCCGGCGACCGCCGTGTCCACTTCTTCTTCGTAGAAGTCGGCGATCTTGGCGAGCATCGCGTCCAGCGCGCCCGTCGTTTCGCCGACGTTGATCATCTGCACGACCATCGACGGGAACACGTTGGTCTCGCGCAGCGGACCCGACACGGTTTCGCCGCGCTCGATGCTCACGCGCGTCTTCTGGATGGCGGCTTCGATGACGGCGTTGCCGGCCGTCTTCGCCGTGATGTCGAGGCCGTCGAGAATCGGCACGCCCGACGAGAGCAGCGTGGACAGCGTGCGGCAGAAGCGCGCCACGGCGATCTTGCGCAGGATCGAGCCGAGGATGGGCATCTTCAGCAGGATCGAGTCGATCTGCATGCGTCCCGGCGGCGTATCGTAGTACCGCTTGAGGCCGTAGCCGATCCCGCCGACGCCGACGACGACGAACGGTCCGTACGCGACGAGCCCGTTGCTCGCGGCGATGACCACGCGCGTGGGAAGCGGCAGCTGCGCGCCGAGGCCCGCGAACAGATCGGCGAACGTCGGAATGACCTTCCACAGAATCGCCGCGACGACAATCGTCGCGATCGAGATGACGGCGATCGGGTAGATCATCGCCGACTTGACCTGCCCCTTCAGCTTGACGTTCTTTTCGATGTAGACCGCCAGCCGTTTGAGAATCGTGTCGAGGATGCCGCCTGCCTCGCCCGCCGCCACCATGTTCGAGTACAGCGGATCGAAGGACTTCGGGTGTTTTTTCATCGCATCGGCGAGCGCCGCGCCGGACTCGACGTCGGAGCGGACCGTCAGGATCGCGTCGGAGAAGCCCTTGTGCGGCTCCTGCTTGCCGAGAATGTCGAGGCACTGCACGAGCGGCAGGCCGGCGTCGATCATGACCGAGAACTGGCGCGTGAAGATCGCCAGGTTCTTCGCCGGCGCGGCCCTCGCCTTCTTGGCCTTCGGCTTGGCCGCCGCTTCGGCCTTCGCCTTGCCGGCGTCGATGCGCGTCACCACGATCTGCTCGCGCCGGAGCCCGGCGATCGCGGCGTCGGCCGTATCGGCCACCCGCTCGCCGCTGACCGTCTGTCCGCCTCTGGTTCGTCCGCTATACGCGAAAGTAGGCATAAGTCCCCAACTCAATTCACCAATTCACCAGCTCGCCACTTCACCAATTCACCGCGCGGGCGATCGATTCGGCAGTCCCGCCCCCGGCCGCGCTCCGAGCCCCGCGCCCGCGACGACCCCGGCGCCGCGGGTGATCATCTGTTCCAACTCGTCCTTCGTCGACGATGCCGCCATGGCCGACTCCAGCGTGATCAGACGCTTCTGATACAGCGTGGCCAGCGACTGGTTCATCGTCTGCATGCCGAGCTTGTCCTGCCCGGCCTGCATCGACGAATAGATCTGGTGCACCTTGTCGTCGCGAATGAGATTCCGAATCGCGGGCGTCGGTATGAGGATCTCGAGCGAGACGACCCGCCCTTTCCCGTCGGCGCGAGGGAGCAGCGCCTGACAGACGATCCCTTCCAGCACGAGCGACAGCTGCGTCCGGATTTGTCCCTGCTGATGCGCCGGAAAGACGTCGATGATGCGGTTGATCGTCTGCGCCGCCGAATTCGTGTGCAGCGTGGCGAACGTGAGATGTCCGGTCTCGGCGATGCGCAGCGCCGATTCGATCGTCTCGAGATCCCGCAGCTCGCCGATGAGCACGATGTCGGGATCTTCGCGAAGCGCGGCGCGCAGCGCGTTGGCAAAGCCCTGCGTGTCTTGGTGAACCTCGCGCTGATTCACGAGGCAGCCCTTGTGCGAATGCACGAATTCGATCGGATCTTCGATCGTGAGGATGTGCTCGTGCCGCTCGCCGTTGATCTTGTCGATCATCGCGGCGAGCGTCGTCGATTTGCCCGATCCAGTGGGGCCGGTGACGAGGACGAGCCCGCGCGGACGCTCGGCGAGCGCCGAAAGGACCTGCGGAAGCCCGAGTTCGCCGAAGCCTTTGATCAGCTCCGGGATCACGCGATACACGGCGGCCACGGCGCCGCGCTGGTTGAACACATTGCAGCGAAAACGCGCGATGCCGCGGATGCCGAACGAGAAGTCGAGCTCCAGGTCCTCTTCGAACCGTTTCTTCTGCGCGTCGGTCAGCACGCTGTACGCGAGCGATTTGGTGTCGGCCGGCGCGAGCACCGGCAGATCCAGCGGCCGGAGGTGTCCGTGGACGCGGATCTGCGGCGGCGTGTTGGTCGTAATGTGGAGGTCGGAACCGCTGTTCTCGACCAGCGTCTGGAGCAGTTCAGGAAGTGTAGCCATGATTATTTGACGGTTTCGCGAGCAACTTCTTCGATGGTGGTGACCCCTTCGATCACCTTCTGCAGTCCGCTCCGGCGGAGCGTGATCATGCCTTCGTCGATCGCCTTGCGCCGCAGTTCGAGGGCCGACGCGCCGACCAGGATCAGTTCGCGCAGCTCGTCGGTGATTTCCATCACCTCGTAGAGGCCGACGCGTCCCTTGTAGCCGGTGTTGTTGCACCGCTCGCAGCCGGCGCCCTTCTTTGGAACCACCTTCTCAGCTTCCTCGGCGCTGAAGCCCGCGTCCACGAGCGCCTGCGGCGCGTGCGGATGGTCCGACGTGCACTTCGCGCAGACGCGCCGCACGAGACGCTGGGCGCAGATCAAGTTGACGGAGCTCGCGACCAGGAAGGGCTCGATGCCCATGTTCATGAGACGGCTGACCGTACTGGGCGCATCGTTCGTGTGAAGCGTCGACAACACCAGGTGGCCAGTCAGCGCCGCCTTGACGGCGATTTCCGCCGTCTCGAAGTCGCGGATTTCGCCGACGAGGATGATGTTCGGATCCTGGCGCAGGAACGAGCGGAGCGCCGCCGCGAAGTTCAGCCCGATGTTCTCCTTCACCTGCACCTGGTTGACGCCAACGAGGTTGAACTCGACCGGATCCTCCGCGGTCATGATGTTGGTTTCGGGCGTGTTGAGCTT
>JBOGIZ010000870.1:0-2645 GCA_050747805.1 Vicinamibacterales bacterium
CGTCAGGACGGAGGCGGACCTCGAGGGCGCGCCCGCGCCGGCCGACTTCGCGGCCGCCGTCCAGCGTGCGCAGAGTCTCGCGAAACTGTATGGCGATCGCGCGATCGTTCGAACGGGAGCCGACGCGAGCGAGTCAGCCGCCCGAGAGCTGCTCGAACAGTCAGACGTGCTCGACATCGCCGCGCCGCTCGAAATCGATAAGGCCGCGCCGCTGCTCTCGTCCGTGCTGCTTGCCGGATCGGGCGATCGAACAAACGATGGGCGCTGGGAGGCGCGCGAATGGTTCGGGGAGACCGCCGCCGCGCGTGTGCTGGTGCTGGCAGACGGCGCCGCCCTCGATCGGCCCGACGCTGGCATGGTGATGGACGCACTGGCGTGGAGCGCCGCGGCGGCCGGCGTCCCGACGATCATCGCGGCGCGGGCGGCCTCGTCGGGATTCTCGCCCGAGGCGCTGGAACGCGCGCTGCACGAACATCTGGCGCACGGCGAGCCGCCCGCGGACGCGTGGAGCGCGGCGGTCGCGGCAATGCGGGTGGATCGGTCCACGCCGCCCTCGGCGTGGGCGAGTCTTCGGCTGCTCGGCGCCGCAAGATAATTCGGCGCGCAGCAGGCGCGGCGGTATTCTGGACGACGGATGCCGCGAGTGCTCGTCATCGGGGGTGGATTCGGCGGCCTCTTCGCCGCACACGCTCTCGCCAACCGTCCGGTCGATCTGACGCTGGTCGATCGCCGCAATCACCATCTGTTCCAGCCGCTGCTGTATCAGGTCGCGAGCGCGGCGCTCTCGCCCGGCGACATCGCGTCACCGATTCGCTGGATCCTGCGGAGCACGCGCAACGTCGAAGTGCTGCTCGGCGATGTGGCACGCATCGACGCGCCGCACAAGGCGGTCGATCTCGCCGATGGTGCGCGGCGGTCGTACGACTTCCTGATCGTTGCCGCCGGCACGACGCACGCCTACTTCGGACACGACGAATGGAGACCGTTCGCGCCCGGCCTGAAGACGCTGGAGGACGCACTCGAGATCCGTCGCCGGGTGCTTCTCGCATTCGAGCGCGCCGAGCGTGAAGCGGATCCCGTCCGCCGTCAGGCGCTCCTGACGTTCGTCATCGTCGGAGCCGGTCCCACGGGAGTGGAGCTCGCCGGTGCGCTCGCCGAGATCTCGCGGCACTCGCTCGCGCGCGATTTCCGGCATTTCGATCCGGGCTCGGCGAAGATCATCCTGCTCGAGGCCGGTCCCGCCGTGCTCGCCACGTTTCCGCCATCGCTCCAGACCGCGGCCGCGCGCGACCTCACGCGGCTCGGCGTCGACGTCCGAACGCGTACGCTCGTCACGGGGGTCGGAGACGGGTTCGTGGAAGCGGGCGCGGCGCGCATCGACGCCGCGACGATTCTCTGGGCCGCGGGCGTGGCAGCCTCGCCACTCGCCCGAACGCTGGACACGCCGCTCGATCGCGCCGGACGCGTCAAGGTGAATCCCGACCTGACGGTTCCAGGACATCCGGAGGTGTTCGTCATCGGCGATCTGGCGGCGCTCGACGACGCGGACGGTCATCCGCTGCCTGGCGTCGCGCAGGTGGCGATGCAGATGGGCGTGTGCGCCGCGCGCAACATCCTGCGTGGCTCGGCGGGACGGCCGATGCAGCCATTCCGGTACCGCGACTACGGCAACGTGGCGACGATCGGCCGCGCTGCCGCCGTGGCGGATTTTCACTGGCTGCGTCTCACGGGCGTCGTTGGGTGTGTTGCGTGGCTGTCGATCCATCTCGTCAAGCTGATTGGCTTTCGCAATCGCGTGCTCGTGATGGTCCAATGGGCGTGGGCCTATATCACCTACCAGCGGTCCGTGCGCCTGATCACCGGCGGCGACGCGTCCCGACCATGAGTCGCCGCACGGCGCGGTGGGGAATGGTGGCCGCCGCCGTCGCGATCGCCATCGTCCCGCTGCCGTCCCGCCTGATCGAACGCTGGTACTCCGGCGGCATCTATCCGCATCTGCAGCGGTTGCTGACGTCGTTTTCAAACCTGTTTCCGTTTGCGCTGTTCGATGTCCTCTGCCTCGCGGCCGTTTCGGCGTTCGCCGTCGCGGCGACGCGCGACTTCAGGATGCTCGGAACGCTCGCGGGCGCGCGCCGTCTCCTGGGGCGCCTCGTCGTCTGGGCCGCCGCGGTCTATCTCGCATTTCTCGCGGCGTGGGGTTTGAACTATCGACGCGTGCCGCTCGAAGACAAGCTCGTGTTCGATCGCGGCCGCGTCACGCGCGAAGCCGCCGCCGCGCTCGCCGCGCGCACGATCGCGTCGCTCAACCGCCTCTATGCGCCGGCTCACCGCGCTCCGACGCCGATCGGATCGCTGACGCGTGCGTTCGACAACGTCAACGCCGCGCTCGGCGCGCGCGTGCCGATCGTTCCCGCACGCCCGAAGCAGACGCTCCTCGGCGGATATTTTCATCAAGCGGCGATTTCCGGGATGACCGATCCGTTTTTTCTCGAGACGCTGCTGTCGCCTGACTTGCTCGAGGTCGAGAAGCCGTTCGTCATCGCCCACGAGTGGGGCCACCTCGCGGGATACGCCGACGAGTCTGAGGCCAATTACGTCAGCTGGTTGACCTGCCAGCAGGGCGATGAGGCGGCGCAGTACAGCGC
>JBOGIZ010000871.1:0-1713 GCA_050747805.1 Vicinamibacterales bacterium
CGATCGCGCATTCGGCGACGCCCTTGCGGCGCTCGAGCGCCTTGAGCGCGCAGAGCACCTGCTCGGTGCAATCGACGATGATGTGCGCCAGCGCGCGCGCGCCGGGCCTGACCGAGTCGATGTGGTACAGCCGCAGCACGCTGGCCGACGCGTCGATCGCGTCCATGACGTCGTCGAGCGTCCGCGCGAGCGTGTGGATGTCCTCACGATCGAGCGGCGTGACAAACGTGCGGTTCAGCCGCTGAATGATTTCGTGTGTGAGGAAGTCGCATTTGTGCTCGACTTCCTTGATCTCGTCCGCCTTGTCCCAGACCGGGCGCTCAGGCGCCAGCATCTCAACGAGCAGATCGGCGCCGCGCCGGATCTGCTCGCCCATGGCCACGAAATCGCCGTAGAACCGCTCTTCCCGAGGAATCAGCCTCAAACGACACGTCCTCCCCGCCGGAATCTTAACAGAGGCCCGATTTAACAACGAGGAAACTGCGCTGTTACGGCGCGATCACACAGCCCTCATAAGCTCGGCCCGTTCGCAGATGCGCGGGTACCGCGCGTCTGCCGCTTATATGACAGGAGGACCGCTTGTTCAGCAGTTATCCAGCTTTTCGACGGGCGCTGATGGTCGCCGGCGCCGCCACCGCCGTCGCCGCCGGGCCGGCCTTCGCCCAAGCGACCGGCGCGGCCGCATCGAACCCGGACGACACGCCGTCGATCAAGGTCGGCGCGACAATCTTCGCGGATTACACCGTCCAGCAGCAGCCGAAAATCAAGGATGCCGCCGGCGACACCGTCACATCGAACAGCTTCAACGTGTCGCGGGCCTATGTAAACGTGACCGGCAACGTCTCGCATCTGGTGTCGTTCCGCATCACGACCGACGTCACGCGCGACTCGGGCGATTCCGGCTCGATCAACGGAAGCTACGTGGTGCGCCTGAAGTACGCGTTCGCGCAGATCAACCTCGACCACGTCTCCAAGGGATCGTGGGCGCGTATCGGCCAGCAGCAGACGCCGTTCATCGACTACATCGAAGGCATTTACCGCTACCGCTTCCAGGGGCCGACCTTCGCCGATCGCGAGGGCTTCCTCACCTCGTCGGACCCCGGCGCGTCGCTGCACCTGAATTTCCCGCAGAACTACGGCGACATCCACGTCGGCGTCTACAACGGCGAGGGCTACAACCATCCCGAGGCCAACAGCGGCAAGTCGTTTCAGGTCCGCGGCACCGTGCGGCCGTTCCCGAAGATGGCCGTGGCGAAAGGATGGCGCCTCACGGGCTTCTATGACGATGACCGGTACGTGGACGGCGCGCCAAAACGCCGAGCGGTGTTCGACACGACGTTCGAGCACAAGTTCTTCAACGCCGGGTTCGACTATCTGAGCGCGAAGGATCAGACGCTGCCGACCAACCCGACGACCAACGCACACGGGTATGACGTCTGGCTCAATCCCCGGTCGCCGATGGGTGTGGAAGCGCTGTTCCGCTACGACCACTTGACGCCGAACACCGGCGCGTCGAGTGTGCGCAAGCGGGAAATCGCCGGGATCGCGTACTGGTTCCCGCATCAGGGCGGCGTCTCGTCGGCCATCATGTTCGACGTGGACAACACGAATTTCGACAATTTCTCGCCGTCGCAGCCCACGCAGCGCTTCATCGCCGTTCACACGCTCGTCAACTTTTGACCGAGGGGCTTCGCCACTCGGACTCCCCTGCAC
>JBOGIZ010000872.1:0-13855 GCA_050747805.1 Vicinamibacterales bacterium
ATCGCCGCCGGCATGGACATGGGGATCGTCAATGCCGGGCAGCTCACCGTGTACGAAGACATTCCGAAGCCGCTGCTCGAGCACGTCGATGACGTGATCTTCAATCGGCGCCCCGATGCGACGGAGCGCCTCGTGCAGTTTGCCGACTCGGTGAAGAGCTCGGGCGTACGGAAAGAAGCCGATCTCGCGTGGCGCAGCGCGCGGGTCGAGGATCGGTTGTCGCACGCGCTGGTCCACGGCATCGTCGACTTCATCGAACAGGACACGGAGGAGGCGCGGCAGACGTATCCGCGGCCGCTCGACATTATCGAAGGTCCGCTGATGGACGGAATGAAGATCGTCGGCGACCTCTTCGGTTCGGGGAAGATGTTCCTGCCGCAGGTCGTCAAGTCTGCGCGCGCGATGAAAAAGGCCGTCGCGTACCTCCAGCCGTACATGGAAGCCGACAAGGCGGCCGGCGGCGCCTCAACGCAGGGGCGCCTCGTGCTCGCGACCGTGAAGGGCGACGTCCACGACATCGGCAAGAACATCGTCGGCGTCGTCCTCGGCTGCAACAGCTACGAAGTGATCGATCTCGGCGTGATGGTGCCGACGGCGAAGATCCTCGACACCGCGATCGAAGCAAAGGCCGACATGATCGGCCTGAGCGGCCTCATCACGCCGTCGCTCGACGAGATGGCCGCCGTCGCGCGCGAGATGGAGCGGCGGCACATACGGCTCCCACTGCTCATCGGGGGCGCGACGACGAGCCGTCAGCACACGGCGGTGAAGATCGCGCCGGCGTACTCGGCGCCCGTCGTCCACGTGCTCGACGCGTCGCGCGTGGTCGACGTCGTCGGCAGCCTGCTGAGCGACGAGCGGCGCGGCGCCTTCGTCAGAAGCAACGTCGAAGCGCAGGACGAGATTCGGGAGCGGTACAAGATGCGCACCGAGCGGCCGCTGCTGTCGTACGAGCGCGCACGCGCGAACGCCCTGCCGTACGACTGGGACGAGCACGTCACCGCGACGCCCGCGTTCGTCGGCCGCCGGTACCTGGACGATGTGCCGCTGGCGGAGATCTCGAAATACATCGATTGGACGTACTTTTTCTCGGCGTGGGAGCTGAAAGGGCGGTTCCCGGCGATTCTGGATCATCCGCAGTATGGTGTGGCGGCGCGCGAGCTGTACGAGCACGCGCAGGCGTTGTTGAAAAAGATCGTCGGCGGCCGCCTGCTTCGCGCGCGAGGCGTCTATGCGTTCTGGCCGGCGGTTGCCGACGGCGACGACATCGTGCTTTACAAGAACGAGGACCGGCGTGACATCGTCGGCAGACTGCCGATGCTGCGGCAGCAGGAACAGCAGCCGGACGATCGGCCGAATCTTTCGCTCGCCGACTTCGTCGCGCCGCGCCGTGCCGGTGTGCCCGATTATCTCGGCATGTTTGCGGTGACCGCCGGGCTCGGCACCGAGGATCTGGTGGCGCACTACCAGGCGGATCACGACGACTATCACGCGATCATGGTGAAGGCGCTCGCCGATCGGCTCGCCGAGGCCTTCGCGACAATGGCGCATGCGCGGGCCCGTGACGACTGGGGACATGCGGATCCGTCGAGCGTGTCGGCGGACGACCTGCACGCGGAGAAGCATCGCGGCATCCGTCCGGCGCCCGGCTATCCGGCCTGCCCGGATCACAGCGAGAAGTTCGACCTGTTCCGGATCCTCGATGCGGAGCGGCAGGGGCTGGCGCTCACGGAGCATGCCGCGATGACGCCGGCGGCGAGCGTCAGCGGATTCTACTTCTCGCATCCACACGCGAAGTATTTCAACGTCGGCCGGCTCGGGCGGGATCAGATCGAGTCGTATGCCGACCGGCGCGGCATGACGATCGAGGAAGTGGAGAAGTGGCTGTCGTCCAATCTGGCGTACGAGCCCGCGAGCCTCGGCGCGAAGTGCTGAGCGCTACTTATTGGCCGCGCGGATCTGGTCGACGAAGTGACTGACCGACTTCGTCAGCGCGTTCATGACCGATGCGGCGTGCGCGGCCGGCGAGCCGCCCGCCATGCCGCCCTCGTGCAGGAGCTGCACCTCGACGGCGGCGACGGTTCCGTGGACGTACGGAAAGGTCGTGTCCCCATACGACACGACGGACGCGTCGTAGCGTGAGACACATACGCCGTCCGACAGCTTGCTCGTCGCGATATTCACCACGACGTCGGCGTCTTCCTCGCCGACGGTATGTACTTTGAACCCCGCGTCGGTGAGGATTTGCGAAATCGCGTTCCTGATCTTTGTCTGATCGAGCCCGCACGCGATCGACTCGGCGCCAAGGTCGTCGACGTCGACCGCAATCGTGCTGAGGCCGTGCAGTTCTGATCCGGGAGGCAGTGTTGTCGGCTTCGCGGATGGCGTCCCGGCCGGAGTTGCGGCCGGTGCGGCGGCGCCCGCTGGCGGCGCGGCGGGCGACGCCGGCGCCCCCAGCAGAATGGCGCTGTTCTGCGCGTCGGGCGGCTCGTACGTGAGGCGCACCTCGTCGCCTTCCTTCTTCCGGTCGATGAATCTGATGTCGACCAGCAGCCGTTTCGGATTCGTCGAAGGGGTGTACGTATAGCGGATCTGTCTCGCGTTCTCGACGTCGTAGACGACGATGAGACTTCCGGCGTCCCACTGGGCCGTCGTCGGGAGTGCTGCGGTCCCGATCGTCAGATCCTCGAGCTTGCCGTCAGGGTGAAAGGTCCGCGCAAGTCCCTGATCGTCGGCGATCGAGACGCTCGACGTGTCCTGCACGATGGTGAGATGTACGGCGGGCGCCCGAGCTTCCGCGGTCAGCTGCTGGACGCGCGTGCTGTCGTCGGCACTTTCCGGGATGATCTGAGGAGCGCCGACCGCGCCACCGCCTGAACTGGAGCCTCCGCGGCGCCCTCGTCCGCCGCCGGGTCGACTGGTTCCCGCGCCCGCGCTTTGGTTGGCTGCTCGCGCCCAATCCGCGTTGAAGCCAATCTCGTCGGGCCGCACCGTCAGCGCCGGATTCAGGACCCAGGCGCCCGCGATGGCGGGCGGCGCCGACTGGCCGACCGATGGTGGCGAGGACTGAGCGGTTGCTGCGATCACAGCGACGAACAGGAAGCGACGGACGATCCAGAGCGGCATGACGAACCCCTCACCTGCACGGTAGCACAACGTCAGATCTTGTTCGGACACCCAGGCCGACAGCGGCACCGGATCGTGCGCTCGCCGATCATGCAGTAGTCGAGGACGCGTGTAAGGGAGTCCGAGGGGCGGCGCCCCTCGGGTGAGACGATGTACCGCGCCAAGACGTCGCCAGCCATTTACGGTATTCTGAAGAGCGCCCAACCATCGCGGCGCGCGTGCCGTCTGATATCGGAGTGACGGCTCCGAGTCCGGCGTTCCACCCTTGGCGCGCGGTTCGCCGCGGTTCGCGGTCCTGCTCATGTTGAAGCGAAAGTCGTTCGTGGCGGGCCTTGTTGTCGCCGCGGTCGCGGCCGTCGTGGCCGCGCTGTCGCTTCATGCCGGTACGGACGAGCCGGTGTCGTCGACCCGTACGACGGAAGTGCTCGCGGCGCGGCGCGATTTCGTGCGGAGCATCCGCCTCAGCGGCACCGTCGAAGCCGTCCAGGCCACCACGATTTCCGCTCCGCGCCTGATGGGCCAGAACAACAACGCCCTCGTCATCATGCACCTCGTGAAAAACGGCACGATGGTGCGCCCCGGCGATCTGCTGGTCGAATTCGATCGGCAGGACCAGATTCAGAACGCGCTGGACCATCAGGCCGAGCTCAACGATTACGAGCAGCAGATCAAGAAGCGGGAAGCCGACGAAGCGGCCGCGAAAGCGACCGACGACAGCACGATCAAACAAGCCGAAAGCGCGCTCCAAAAGGCGAAGCTCGAACTGGCGAAGAACGACTTGATCCCCAGGATCGAAGCCGATAAAAATACGCTCGCGGCCGAGCAGGCAGAGGCGCAGCTCAAGCAGCTGCAGGAAACGTACGCGCTCAAGCGCGCCGCGGCCGTCGCCGACATCAAGATTCTCGATATCAGCCGGGATCGCTCCGAAACAACCATGAAGCAAGCGCGCTCCAATGCCGAGCGCATGCTCATTACGTCCGCCATCAGCGGCGTCACCGTCGTCAAGACCACCTGGAAGAACAACGGCAATATGCTGGAGTACGAAGAAGGCGACGAAGTCCGTCCCGGCCAACCGGTGGTGGAAGTGGTCAATCCGGCGGTCATGCGGGTCCGCGCGCGCGTCAACCAGGCCGACATCAGCGAGGTCCGGCGCGGCCAGCGGGTGCGCATCGGGCTCGACGCCTACCCGACGCTCTCGTTCGACGGTGTGGTCGATCAGATTTCGCCGATCGGGTCGCAGTCCACGCTGAATCCGAAAGTCCGCACGTTTGTCGTCCTGGTGCTCGTGAACGGCGCGAATTCGAGCCTGATGCCGGACTTGACGGCGTCGCTCGACGTCGAGCTGGAACGCCTGCCAGGCGCGCTTGTGATTCCGCGCGATGCGGTCGCCGAACAGGGGGGCGCGGCCTATGCGTTTGTCAGGCACGGGGATCGCCTCGAGCGGCAAGCGATCGCTCTGGGCCCGGAGAGCGCGACCGAGGCGGTCGTCACGCGCGGACTTCAAGCCGGCGCCATCGTCGCGCGCAGCGCCGCGGATCTGCAGTGAGCTCCAAACGGACGCGCCAGGCCGTGCTGACGGTTGTCGCCGCGGTCATCGTCATCGCGGCGGCGGGCATCGCGATGAAGGCCGTCGGCGGCAACGCGCCCGACGTGGCGACTTTGTCGGTCACGAAGGGGGATTTCGTCGATTACATCGAGATTCGCGGCGACATCCGTCCCGAGAAGTCGATCCTCCTGTCGGCCCCCCTTCAATCGGGCGGCGATCTGCTGATCACGAAGCTCATCGCCAACGGCGCCGTCGTCAAGAAAGGCGACGTGCTTGTTGAATTCGACGCGACCACCCTCGAGCAGCGGCTGCGGGAGCGCGCGTCGGACCTGAAGTCGGCCGACGCCTCGATCACGCAGACCAAAGCGCAGTTCAAGATCACCGCCGAAGAGGATGCGACGGCGCTTCTGAAGGCGCAGTACGACGTGCAGCGCGCGCAGCTCGATCTCGGCAAGCGCGATCTCATCTCGCAGATCGAATACGAGGAGGCGAAGCTCGCGTTCGCCGACGCCGAGACGGTATTGAAGCAGGTTGAGGCGAAGAACAATGCGGACGTGGCGTCGCTCAACGCGGATCTCGCCGACGAGGGGCGCAAGCGCGACAAGGCGCAGTTTGACGTCAATCGCACATCGAGCTCCATCGCGGCGCTCCGGCTGCGCGCGCCTGCGAATGGCACCGTGAACATTCTGCCAAACCCGCGATCGGGCGGACCGTTCTCCAACGGGCTCGACTTTCGCGAAGGCGACCGCGCCTGGGCGGGCGCCAACATTCTCGAGCTGCCCGATCTTTCGTCGATTCATCTCGAAGCGCGGCTCGACGAGTCGGACCGCGGCCGGCTGCACGTCGGGCAGTCCGCCAGCATCCGGATCGAAGCCGTGCCGGGCAAGGACTTCCACGCGGAGGTGGATCTCATCTCCATGCTGGCCAAGGTCGATTTCTCGTCTGGCTGGCCGCCGGTTCGCAACTTCGATCTCGGCCTCGTGTTCAAGGATCGCGACCCACGCATCCGGCCGGGGATGTCCGCGGTCGCGCGCATCGCCGCCGATCGGCTGCCGAACGTCACACTGGTGCCCGCGGAAGCGATCTTTCAACGCGACGGCCGGGCCGTCGTGTACCGGCTCGACGGATCCAAATTCGACGAGACGCCGATTCAGATCATCCGTCGTGGCCGCGAGCAGGCGGCGATCGGCACCGGCGTCACACCGGGAGATGTGCTGGCCGCCCGGCAACCGGATCCAGATCTTGTCAGGAGATCGAGTTGACCGGCGGTCGGACGCCGGGCGCAGTCACGCGCCGGCTTCTCTGGGTCGGCGCGGCGATCGCCGCCGTCCTCGTCGTCGCCTCGCTCGGTCTGGCGCGTCCGGCGCTGCCGCAGGCGCGTTCGCCCGTGCCGACGGCGAAGGTCGTTCGCGGCCCGCTGAAGTTGACCGTGTACGCGACCGGCGAGCTTCGCGCTGGCCAGACGGTGAATCTGATGGCGCCGTCGGCAGGCGGCCAGATTCGCATCATGAAGCTGCTCCAGACGGGGACGCAGGTCAAAGCCGGCGACGTCGTGATGGAATTCGACCCCTCGGACCAGCAGTTCGCGCTCGAAGAGGCTGAATCGGCCGTAGCCGAGGCGGACCAGGAAATCGCGAAGATGCGCGCCGACAACGACGTGCAGGCGTCGCAGGACAAATTGAACCTGCTGACCGCGCAATACGACGTGCGCCGGGCCGAGCTCGACACGGCCGACGACGAATTCATCGGCGCGATCGATGCGAAGAAGAACGAGCTGACGCTCGACGAGGATCGCCGCCACCTGCAGCAGCTCCAGCAGGACGCCGCCGCGCGCCAGGCGAACAGCAACGCCGGTCTGGCGGTCGTGCTCGAGAAGCGCAACAAGGCCGAGATCGATCGCACGCGCGCGAAGAGCATTATCGACAGCCTCGTCGTGAAAACGTCGATCGCCGGCGTCGTATCGGTGAAGGAAAACCACGACGGCCAGCAGTTCTACTACGGCGGGATGGTGCTGCCCGAATACCGTGAAGGCGACACGACCTATTCCGGAAGGAACGTGGCCGACGTCGTCGAAAACGGCAGGATGGACGTGAGCGCGAAGATCACGGAGACGGATCGCGAGAACATCCAGCAGGGACAGAAGGCGGCCGTTAAGGTCGATGCCATTCCCGGCAAGACCTTCACCGCGACCGTCGGCGCCCTCACGGACACCGCGACGCGCGGCGCGTACTTCGAGACGACGGCCGTGCGCCAGTTCGAAATCTCTCTCTCCCTCGATCATCCGGATCCCGGGATGCACGCGGGATCGTCGGTACGCGTCGTCATCGACGGCCGCGAGCTGAACGATGTGCTGCACGTTCCGCGTCAAGCCGTGTTCGACAGGAACGGCAAGAATTTCGTGTACCTGCAGGTCGGCAATCGGTTCGACCGGCACGACGTGACCGTCGCGAACGTCACGGAAAGCCGCGCCGTCGTGTTCGGATTGAATGCGGGCGACGTCATCGCCCTCGTCGATCCCGACATCGCCCTCCACAAGACGAAGCCGGCGGCTGGTCCGATCGGCGGCGGCGGGGGCGCGCAGTGACGCAGCCGGTCGCGCGCGCGAGGGATCATCTCTGGTCCACGGATTTTCTGCCCGAGCTCCGTCTCGGGCTCGAAAACCTGCGCGCGCACAAGCTGCGGTCGATGCTGACCATGCTCGGCATGATTTTCGGCGTCGGAGCAGTCGTGGCGATGCTGTCGATCGGCGCGGGCGCGCAGCAGGAAGTGATGTCCTTCATCGAGCAGCTTGGCGTGCGCAATCTGATCGTCGAAGCGCGCGAAGCGCCCGACGGTCAAACACTTCAGAAAGTCCGAAAGCTGTCGGCGGGTCTCTCCTTTCAGGACCTCCGCATCATCCAGACCAATCTCGATGGCATCTCGGCGGCGACCGCCCGCAAGCGCTTCGCGCCGTCCAAGCTGCTCCCTCGCCCGTTCACGAGCGATCTGCCCGTGGTCTACGGCGTCTCGCCGGCGTACCTGTCGATCATGAATCTCAAGGTTGCGTCGGGCCGATTCTTTGACGATGCCGAGACGACGGCGGCTGCGCCCGTCGCCGTGCTCGGCGAAGCCGCAGCGGCCGCGATCTTCGGCGCGGAGGATCCGATCGGCCGGTATCTCAAGGTCAACGATCAGTGGTTCCAGGTGATTGGCGTCGCGGGACCGCAGCTGACGGTGCAATCCGACGTGGCCGGCATTCCCGCGCAGGACCGCAACAACGTCATCTACGTGCCGCTCTACTCGGCCGTGCTTCGGCTCGAAGACAACCAGAGCGCGCAGAAAGACGAGATCGACGGCATCTACCTGCAGATGCAGCCGGCCGTCGACATTCCCGGCGCGGCGGCGCTGATGCGCGGCATTCTCGACGTCGCGCATCGGGGCGCCGGAGACTTCACCGTGATCTCGCCGGCGGAGCTCCTCGCCGAGCAGCAGCGCACGCAGCGGATCTTCGAGATGGTGATGGTCGCGATCGCGTCGATTTCGCTGCTCGTCGGCGGCATCGGGATCATGAACATCATGCTCGCGAGCGTGCTCGAGCGGACGCGCGAGATCGGTGTGCGCCGCGCCATCGGCGCGCGTCAGCGCGACGTCGTCCGTCAGTTCCTGATCGAGACGACGATCATTTCGCTGACCGGCGGCGTCGCCGGCATCCTGCTCGGCGTCGGTCTCTCGCAGTTGATTGGCGCGCTGGCGGGCTGGTCGACGATCGTGACCACCACGTCGATCGTGCTGGCATTCGGCGTGTCGGTCGTGATCGGAATCGTCTTCGGCCTCTATCCGGCCGTGCGCGCGTCGCGCCTCGATCCTGTCAAGGCGCTCCATTATGAATAGCGAGGCGGGCGCTGCGGCGCGCGTATTCCGCCGCCTCGCTCATGGGCGCGGCGATCTGCGGCAGCGCGTAGGCGACCGTCGCCGCGGTGTCGAGCGCGTCGGCGGTGAGATTGATTCGCCACAGGCGCGCGTCGGGATGATAGAAGAGGCTGAACTTCATTCCCGCGTACTCGGAGAGATCCGCAGCGAAATCCGACCACGGGGCGCCCGGCGTCACTGTGCGCGCGGCGAGCGGTTCGTAGACCCGTGTATCGCTCACGCCGAGACGGACGCGGACCGTGCCGCCCTCAACCGCCACGCGCATCCGGAACCGCGCCTCGCGAGGCACGGGCAGCGTCCAGATGATGCGTCCCGGAGCCGGACCGACAATCGCCGCCAGCGTCGTGCCCGCGGCATCGTGAAAGGCGACGGAGTACGCGCCTGACGGTCGCGCTTCCGCGTGCGCGAATTCTGTGACCAGATCGACCATCGGCTCGATGTTCGCCGGGCGCCGGTCCAGGCGGCAGGCCGAGCAGAACAGCACCGGCAGCACGACGCAAACCATTTGTCTTGCCACAGCGCTCATCGTCGTCGGCATCTTCGTCTTCGCGATCGTTCGATTCTACCAGCCGGGCTACGGCTTCACGGCGCTGATCGGCTTTCCACGAGGTGACTTCCTCGTGCCCGCCGCGCTTCGCGCGGTTCCGCATTACGAATATCCAGCGGTCAGCTACGACGGACAGTTTTACGCCACGCGGGCGCTGGACCCGATGCTGACCAACCCCTCGATCGATTCAGAAATGGACGATCCGCCGTTCCGCGCGCGGCGCATCCTGTTCAGCTGGACGGCGTACCTCGCCGGCTTCGGGCGTCCCGCGCTGATCCTCGACGCGTACGCCCTTCAGAACGCGGTCGCGTGGCTGCTCCTGGCGCTGCTCCTCTGCCGCTGGATTCCGCCGACCACGCCTCGCGGGCTCGCCGTGTGGAGTGCGAGTCTGCTTTCGCATGGACTGATGTGGTCGGTCCGGTTTGCCTTGCTCGACGGACCGAGCCTGCTGCTTATCGCGGTCGCGGTGCTGCTCGTCGAGGACCATCGGACGTGGGCGTCGGCGGCGGTCGCGGGCATCGCCGGCCTCGCGCGTGAAACGAACGTGCTTGCCGCGCTTGCGCAGCCGTTCCCGCGGCGTGCGCGCGGCTGGCTCCGTACGGTCGTCGTGGCCGCGCCGCTGCTCGTGTGGCTCGACTACCTGCGATCGATCTACCGGTCGACGCTCTTCGCCGGCACGAGCGGCGAGCTTGGTGTCCCGGGAGTGGGCCTTGGGCACACCGCGTCGGCGACGTGGCATCTGCTGCGGACGCACGGCGTATTGTCGGCGGCAGGGCTGAACGTCTGCATTCTGCTGCCGCTCCTGATTCAGGCGATGTTTCTCGTCTGCTTCCGGCATTGGCGCGATCCGTGGTGGCGCGTGGCTGCGGGCTACGCGGCGCTCATGGCGTTCCTGCCGGCAGTCCTCTGGGCGCCCGAAACGGGCGCGATCAGCCGCGTGATGCTCCCGTTGACGATCGGATTCAACGTGCTCCTCGCGAAGCAGCCGCGCGCGCGCTTCTGGCCCTGGTTCGTCGCGGGGAACCTCCACGTCATTCCGGCGCTGTTCGTGATGCCGCTTCTGTCGTCGGCCTCTCTATAATCGACAATCGTGCGAGTGCTCCGATCGTCCGCCGTTCCATCCGTGCTTGTCGTCGTATGCGCGTTGTGCACCGGCCATGGCGTGGTGGCCGCGGCGCAGCGACGCCAGATCGCCCCGCCGCCGTTCAAGACGACACTCACAGTGTCGGAGATGACGAAGAAGCAGGCGGTCGTCGACACGACGGCCGGCACATTTGTCATCGACTTGCGTCCGGACCTCGCGCCTAACCACGTCGGCTATTTCATGAAGCTCGCGCAGGACGGCGCGTACACGGGCACGATCTCTCATCGAGTCATCCGCGACGGCATCATTCAGGGCGGCGATCCACTCTCGAAGGATCCCGCGAAGCCGGCCGAATACGGAACCGGCGGCCTGGGCGTGCTTCGGGCGGAGCACAGCGAGGAGCCGTTCACGGCGGGAACCGTGGCCGCCGTGATCCGGCCTGGTCAGCCGGACAGCGCTGGCTCTCAATTTTTTGTGTGCGCGACCGATCAACCCGCGTTGACGGGGCAGTACACGGTGTTCGGACGCGTCAGCGACGGCCTCGACGTCGTCCAGAAGATCTCGGACGCGCCGGCCGATGCGAAAGGCGCGCCGGCGAGCCGTATCGAAATCCGATCGGTGACGATTCGCGACGCGCCGCCGCCGGCGCCGGTCCCGTTCGCTGATACGCCGGCCGCCGATCTTGCGGGCTACCGAGCCGTCATCGAGACATCGATGGGCGAGATCACCATGGGATTCATGCCGGACAAGGCGCCGGACACGGTGAGGAATTTTCTCCGGCTGGCGCAGGCTGGCGTCTTCGACGGCACCAGCTTTCACCGCGTGGTCCGCGGTTTCGTGATCCAGGGAGCGGCCCTCACGTCGCGGATGACCCCGCTGACCCAGAAGCAGCAGAAGCTCGTGCATCCGCTGCAGCCGGAATTAAACGACACGCAACACGTCAAAGGCATCATTTCGATGGCGCACGGCGACGATCCGGGCAGCGCGACCACGTCGTTTTTCATCGTGACGGGGGATGCCCCGTCGCTCGACGAAAAATACACCGCATTCGGACGCGTGCTCGACGGCATGGCGGTCGTTGATAAGATAGAAGGGACGCCCGTGAACGGCGAATCGCCGATCACGCGCGTGGACATTGCGAGAGTCCGGATTATCCCGCCTCAGCCGCAGGTCCGGTTTTCTTCCCCGCCCCGGGGATAATGATTGGCTGGAATGGCAGAAACACGTCTAAAAATTGCGGTATTCATCGATTTCGACAACATCGAGATCGGCGTCAAAAACACCCTCAACGCGCAGTTCGACATCGGCATCGTGCTTGAAGCGCTCAAGGAGCGCGGCGAGGTGGTCTCGAAGACCGCCTACGGCGACTGGACGCGCGCGGGCGACTACAGCCGATCGCTGACGCAGCACGCGACGAAACTCGTGCAGCGGAACCTGACGCCCGGCGGCGACAAGAACGGCGCCGACATCAATCTGGCGCTCGACGCGCTCGAGATGGCGTTCACGCATCAGCACATCAACGCGTACGTGATCGTGGGCGGCGACAGCGATTTCATTTCGCTCGTCGAGAAGCTGAAGCAGTACGACAAGCAGATCTTCATCGTCGGCGGCCGCTCGTTTACGAGCGGCGTCATGCAGCGCAACTGTCATGAGTTCATCGCCTACGAAAACCTGATCGGCGGCCGCCGCTCCGAACGAGGGCCGCGTCCCGCCGGGCAGCAGGGATCGCAGGCGCCAATCGAGCACGCGGTGCCGCTCATGCGCCGCGCGCTGAAGGTGCTGAGCGATCGCGAGGTGTCGCCGCAGCTCGGACTTCTCAAGAGCACGATGCTGCAGCTCGACTCGACGTTTTCAGAACGGAGCTACGGCGCCGGCAGCTTCCGGGATTTCGCGGAGAAGATGGCTGGCGCCGGGTACGTGACGCTGCGTGAGTCCGGGCGCAACGTGCTCGTCGAGCTGAAGGAGGGCGGCGACGTGCGGTCCGAGCCCAGCGCGGCCCCCGCCCCCGAGGAGCGCGCGGAGGAGACGCCGGCCCGCCAGACGGAAGCGCCGCGGCTTGCCGATGGCATCCATGAAGTCCGGCGATTGTTCCAGGCGGCGCCGAATCCGCCGCGCTGGCCGATGTACGTGCGCCAGGTCAAACAGTATCTCCGCGGCGTCGATCCCACGTTCGACGAACGGAAGTTCGGCTTTCACAACCTCAACGATCTGCTGCGCGCGTGCCAGCGGGAGGGACTGTTCCGTATCGAGCGCGATCGCCAGGGCGTGCTGCGATTCTTCCAGGGCAACGTCATGAAGGCGGACGAGGCGGCCGCGTCACAGGGGATCAACCGCGCCGACATCGAAGCGGCGGAGCGCCTTGCGCAGGCCGCCGAAGCCGAGATGGCGGCCGCCGAAGCGCGTCAGGACGTCGTCGACGGCGACGTCGTTCGCGAAGAAGTCGAAGCACCGCCGATCGTCGATGTCGACGAGTCGCCGGAGGCCGCGGGCGAGCCGATGGACGCGGCCGGCGATTCGGGCGACGCCAACCGGTCGAAGCGCCGCCCGCGCGCGAAGTCATCGCAGACCCGCGCGCCGAAGGAGCCGAAAGAGAAGCGCGCCGCGCGGCCCCGCGGCGCGCGAAAGAAATCAGCCGCCGCCGCGGGCGTGTAGGCCGGCGCGATGTCTGGGTTCGACCGGCGCACGTTCCTCGCGAGTCTGGGCGCGGGCGTCGCCGCGGCGTCGATTCCGCTCGGCGCGGACCGCGAGCCGCTGGTCGCGGACGTGGCGCCCGCGCGCCAGCCCCCTCCCGGACTTGCGGCCCCTGCCTTTTCCCCGCTTCCGCTTGGCGCCATCCGTCCCGCCGGCTGGCTCGCACGCCAACTGCGCCTGCAGGCCGACGGCCTCACCGGACATCTCGACGAGTTCTGGCCCGACGTGGCCGAGAGCCAGTGGTTCGGCGGCGCGGCGGAGGGCTGGGAGCGCGCGCCGTACTGGCTCGACGGCGCGATTCCTCTTGCCTGGGCGCTCGACGACGCGTCGATGAAGGGGCGCATCGCCAGACACGTCAACTTCATCCTCGATCATCAGCGCGCCGATGGGTGGTACGGCCCGTATCCCGAGGATGCCGCCGCCAAACGCTACGATCTCTGGGCGATTCTGTTGGCCAACAAGATGCTCGCGCAGTATCACGACGCGACCGGCGATGCGCGCGTGCTGGCCGCCGTCGAAACAGTCTGCGCGCCATGGACGCCGGCCTCGCGCGCACGCCGCTCTACGACTGGGGCAAGTTCCGGTGGTACGAAGGGCTCGTATCGGTCTACTACGTGTACGCGCGGACGAAAGCACCGTGGCTGCTCGACCTCGCGCGTACGCTTCGGGGCCAGGGCGTGGACTTCGAAGCCCTTTTCGCGGATGGTGATCTGGCGGTGCCGACGCCTCGCCGCGGTTTGTGGAAATGGGCGAAGCACGGCGTGAACACGGCGATGGCATTGAAGGCGGGTGCGCTCAGCTGGCGGCTGGACCAACGCGCCCGCGACCGCGCATGGCCGGCGTCCATGCTCGCATTTCTCGATCGCCATCACGGACAGGCGAACGGCATCTTCGCCGCCGACGAGTGTCTGTCGGGCAGGAATCCAATTCAGGGCACCGAACTCTGCACGGT
>JBOGIZ010000873.1:0-6328 GCA_050747805.1 Vicinamibacterales bacterium
GATCAGGATCGACCCGGTCGTCGCCCAGGCGAAGCGGCTCGTCGCAAGCGGCGCCGGCATGCCGGCGGCCGCGACTTTCTGGAAATAGATCGGGAAGATCGCCGCAATGATCGTGGTCTGAAACGCCGCTTGCGCCAGATCGTAGATCGCCCACGCGCGCAGATCGCGCCGGCCGAGACCGAGACGGGAGAGAAGAGCCTGCATGCGCCTACTTCGCGGTGATCATGGGCGCCGGCACCGGAAGCATCCACAGCATGTCCAGATGCCAGACCTCGTGATCCTGCGGGAGCCACGACGGCAGACTCTGCCACCCGACGCCGCCGGGAAACCGCGACGACAGCACGATCGCCTGCACTGAGGCGAGACGCGATTCGGAAGCGCGATCGAACGACGCTTCCCACGTGAATCCCTGCATCGGGACATTGACGTACGCCGCGCGCCAGGCGCGGCCGACCACGATTCCTGGAATCGTGCTGCGGAGCGGCCTGACGTCGTCCGGCAGCACGATGGCGGCCGTGATGCCCGGCTCCCGAGGCGTGATCGTCATCGTTGCCTGCGCGCCGTTCGCGGTGGTCGTGACGGCGAATGCGCTGACCGAGGCTGGCGGCGGTCCGGGCGTCGCGGCGGTCGTGCGGAACACGTACGGCAGCTGAAATTTTCCAAAGAGCGCACCCGCCGCAGGGACGTCCGTTGCGCGATACCAGCCGCGCGGTGCGCTCGGATCGAGATCGAGTCCAGGCTCCTGCGATGCCACTTCGTACGTCGCGACCGCCGATCCCGCCGCGACGATCACGCGCGCGTCCCGGTGCTGGGGCCGCGCGTAGGTATACGCCGGTGCCGCGTACGCCAACCCTCCCGCCACAACGACGGCGATCAGGAGCAGTGCGGTCACGAACGACGGTCGCACGAATGGACGCGTAGACGCCACGGTCGCCAGAAACGGCGGGACGACCATCAGGCCGCACGCCGCCATCAACGCTGCGTAGACCCAGACGGGTGTGATGAACGGCAGCCGTCCGAGGACCGCCACCGCGAAATCGAGGAGCTCCCATGTTTCACGCAGCCAGAGCGTCCCGGCGACCGCAAGGACGACCAGCGAGACGATGCGCACGACCATCGTGTCCGCGATCCGCGCGATCAGGAGTCCGGCGCCGGCGACGAGGAGCGGCAGCGTCCAGAGATAGCCAGCGGTCGGCGCCTTCGCTGCGAGGATCGCGGCGGCCGCGATCCAGAGCGGCAGCGTAACGCTCCAGACGAGCATCGGATGCCGGGCACCGTGCGCGCGGGCAGGCAGCCACGCCCCGATCCGAGCAACGCTCCAGCCGAGCACGACCGCAAGCGCAAGCAGCAGCAGGAACAGACGGTCCGGGTAGGCGTACCACGGGTGATAGACGGAGCGGGATTCACGAAGCGCCCACGTGCCGCCGACCATCACGGCCACGACCGCCGCGGCGCCGATCAGCGACCACACCGCATCGAGTATCCAATGTCCGAGTCCCACGAGGCGCACGCTGGCGCCAAGCACTTTGAACCAGGCGAGCAGTCCAAAGACGAGCGACGTTGCCGCGATCAGCCACGCCGTCAGCGGATTCCATACGAGCGCGACCGTCTGGCCGATGTCGAAATACGTCTCGTCGGACGTCGACCGCATGGAGAGGTCGAGACGGTCGAGGCCAGTCGCCGTCGCGACGACGTTCTCGCCTGTGTTGCGCAGCGTGGCGTCGGAGAGTCGATCGGCGGTGTCGCGCGCCGTGTGATATGTGTAGCTGTCCCCGATTGGCGCGACGTTCAGGCCCGGCACGCCGCGGCGTTCGAAGATGGAGAAGTCGGTGTCGTTCGGGAGCCGGCGGTAGATCTCGATCGCGTACGAGCCGCCGCGCGGATGCGGCGCCAGGCGCGCCCACGGCTTGACGATCCATCCATTACCCGGGCCTGCCTGGAACAGCACGCCCGTACCGGCCGAGCCGACCGCTTCGACGTTGATGTACGCGTGCAGGCGATCCATGACGTCGCGATCTTCGACGAGTCCCGCGGCGCCCATCAGGCCGGACTCCTCGCCGTCGGTGATGAGCACCATCAGCGTATGGCGTCGGTCCGTGCGCGCCGCGAGCACGCGGGCCGTTTCGAGCGACACCGCCACGCCCAGTCCGTCGTCGGCGGCGCCAGGCGATTCCGGAACGGAGTCGTAATGCGAGACGAGCCCGATCGCGCGGGGATCGGCTCCGGCCTTCGTGGCGATGATGTTCGAGACGTGGGCCGTGCGCCCGAGTTCCGGACGCCGGGCGTCGATCTCCTGGACGCGCACGTCATAGCCGAACAGCCGAAGCTGGTCGATGATGTATGCCCGCGCGCGCGCGTTGGCGGGCGTGCCGATGGGCCGGCTTCCAATGGTGTCGGCGAGCATTTCGACGTGGGCGCGCGCGTTCTCGAGTGAGAACCGCGGCGCCTCGCGCGCGCACGCCGATACGGCCACGATGCTCGCCGCCACGGCCACGGTGCGGAAACGCATGCGGCAAGAGTAGCGCAAGCCCGTGACGGGCAGGAACGCACTGTTCGGTGACGGTGTCAGCCGCGCGCGCATGCGGGTGGTCCCGAGGCGAGGATCTTGCAATCGCCGGGCGCGCATGCAGATCTGGCCCGGCGAACCTCTGCCGATCGGGGCGACTTTCACCGGCGACGGCACCAATTTCTCCATCTTTTCCGAAACCGCGACCCGCGTGGAGCTGTGTCTGTTTGACGAACACGGCGTCGAGCAGCGCGTCGACATGCCGGAACGGACGGCCCTCTGCTGGCACGTGTACCTGCCGGGAGTGAAACCGGGACAGCGCTATGGGTACCGCGTGCACGGCCCGTGGTCGCCCGACGAGGGGCAGTGGTGCAACCCGGCGAAGCTGCTCCTCGATCCATACGCGCGCGCGATTGACGGAACGTGGGCGTGGAACGAATCGATGTTCCCGTATCACTTCAACGCGCCGGAATCGTCGAAAAACGATCTCGACAGCGCGGACGTCATGCCGAAGGCAGTGGTCGTCGATGCCGCGTTCGATTGGGGCGGCGACCGTCCGCCGCAGACGCCGTGGCACCGCACGATCGTGTACGAAACACACGTGAAGGGATTCACGAAGCGCCATCCGGACCTGCCCGAGCATCTTCGCGGCACCTACGCCGGTCTGGCGCACCCGATCGCGATCGAGTATCTGAAAAAACTTGGCATCACGGCGGTCGAACTGCTGCCGGTTCACCATTTCGTGCAGGACTCGCTGCTGCTCGAACGCGGCCTGCGCAACTACTTGGGGTACAACTCCATCGGCTACTTCGCGCCGCACAACGAGTACTCCGCGTCGGGCACGGGCGGGGAGCAGGTCCGCGAATTCAAGGAATTGGTGAAGGCGCTCCATTCCGCCGGCATCGAAGTCATTCTCGACGTCGTCTACAACCACACGGGGGAAGGCAATCACCTTGGACCGGTCCTGTCGTTCAAGGGCATCGACAACGCGGCGTACTACAGACTCGTCGCCGACAAGCGGCGCTACTACATGGACTACACGGGCACCGGCAACACGTTGAACATGCGGCACCCGCACGTGCTGCAGCTCATCATGGACAGCCTGCGTTACTGGGTACTGGACATGCACGTGGACGGCTTCCGCTTCGACCTCGCCTCGGCGCTCGCGCGCGAGCTGCACGACGTCGATCGCCTCTCCTCGTTCTTCGATCTCATTCAGCAGGATCCGGTGATCAATCGCGTGAAGCTGATCGCGGAGCCGTGGGACGTCGGCGAAGGCGGATATCAGGTAGGCAACTTCCCGCCGCTCTGGTCCGAGTGGAACGGCAAGTACCGCGACTCGGTCCGCGACTTCTGGCGCGGAACCGATCAGACGCTCGCCGAGTTCGGGTCGCGGTTCACCGGCAGCTCGGATTTGTATCAAGGCACCGCGCGGCGCCCGTATGCGAGCGTCAACTTCATGACGGCGCACGACGGATTCACGCTGAAGGATCTGGTCTCGTACGACGGCAAGCACAACGACGCCAACAAGGACGACAACCGCGACGGCGAAAACGACAACCGGTCATGGAACTGCGGCGTCGAAGGACCGACCGACGATCCCGACATCACAGCGCTGCGCAATCGGCAGCTCCGCAATTTTCTGACGACCCTCTTTCTGTCTCAGGGTGTGCCGATGCTGTGCGGCGGCGACGAGCTCGGCCGCACGCAGCAGGGCAACAACAACGGCTACTGTCAGGACAACGAGCTGTCGTGGTACGACTGGGAACACGCCGACGCCTCGCTCATCTCCTTCGTGCGCGATCTCACGCGTCTGCGTCTGGATCATCCTGTCTTCTGCCGCCGCCGGTGGTTTCAGGGACGGCCGATCCGCGGAAGCGACGTCAGCGACATCGCGTGGTTCACGCCGTCGGGGACCGAGATGTCCGAGGCGGACTGGCAGGCGGGCTTCGCCAAATCGCTTGGCGTGTTTCTCAACGGCGGCGCCGTGCCCACGCGCGACGATCACGGCCGGCGCATCGTCGACGACAGCTTTTACGTCATGTTCAACGCTCATTCCGAGGAGCTCGAGTTCGTGCTGCCGGAATCGAAGTGGGGCGAACGATGGACGATCGCCCTCGATACGAGCGTGCTGCCAGGCGGCATCGAGACGGGCGAGTCCGGCCGGGTGCTCCAAGCCGGCGAGCACCTGCACGTGGCGGGCTGGGCACTGGTGCTGCTGTGCCATCTCGCGGAGCGGACCGCCTCGCAGCGGCAGGGCTGAACGCGCGGGACGCGGAGTGCGGAACGCGGGGTGCGAGGTGCGGGGTGCGGGGTGCGCGGTGCGGGGACGCGCGAAGCGGCTACGGCGGACCCGGCCGTAGCGCGCGTGACTCCCGCCGCGCGCGCGAAGGCGGGCGGTCGCTCAGCTAAGCGGCCGGGTCCGGCATTAAGCTGGTCGAGTGAAAGCCGTCGTCTTCGCGCTCTGCCTCGCGGTGCCTGTACGGCTCGCGCCGGCGGCCGCCGCATGATCGAGATTGACGTCACGCTCGCGCAGGGTACGTTTACGCTGCACGCGGCGATCCGCATAGCCGCCGCCGCCACGGCGATCTTCGGACCGTCCGGAGCCGGGAAGACGACGATGCTCGATGCGATCGCGGGTCTGCGGACGCCCCAGCGCGGCACGATCGCGGTCGGCGGCCGTCTGCTGTATTCCTCGAGCGATGCGATCGACGTGCCGCCCCATCAGCGGCGGATCGGCTACGTGCCGCAAGACGTCTCGCTTTTCCCCCACATGGATGTGCGCCGCAATCTGCTGTACGGGCGCCACGCCGGAGTGTCGCCAGATCTGGATCGCGTGCTCGCGATGCTCGAGATCGAGGCGCTCGTCGATCGGCGCGTCACCGATTTGTCTGGCGGCGAGCGGCAGCGCGTCGCGCTCGGGCGCGCGTTGATGTCGGGGCCATCGTTGCTGCTGCTCGACGAGCCGCTTGCGGCCGTGGACGTGCCGCTGCGGCGCCGCATCCTGCCGTACTTGCAGCGCGTTCGCGACGAGTTGCACGTGCCGATCCTCTACGTGTCGCACGATCGCGACGAGATTGTCGCGCTCGCCGACGCGGTCGTCCTCGTGGAAAGCGGGCGGGTGACCGCCGTCCAGGATGCCGCCAGATTCCGCGACGCCAGTTGCTAAGTCGGGCGCCTTCAGCGCCGCACGTGTCAGGCCGGCGGATCTGCTACGATCGCGGCCCGCTGTCCCGAAAGGAAGGCCCTCATGACCGTTCATCGTTCGCGCCTCTCGTTTGCCATCGCCGCGCTCGTGCTCTCGCCGCTCTTCGGCCGGGCCGTATTCGTCCAGAGTCAAGCGAAGCGCCCGGTCGGCATCCAGGACGTCGTCGCCTGGAAGGTGCTCGGGAGCGCCGTGCTGTCGAATGACGGCCAGTGGTTCGCATACCGGCTGGCGCCGCAGGAGGGGGAGGCCGAGGTCGTCGTCAAGCTTGTCGGCGGCGACAAGGAATTGCGGCTCCCGATCGGCGAAGTGCCGCCGCCGCCTTCCCAGGCGCCCGCTGCCGGCGGACGCGGACGCGGCGGTGCGCCAGGCGCATCCGCGCCGATCGCGTTTTCGGACGATGGGAAGTGGGTGGCGTTTGCGACGTATCCCACCCGCCGGGATACCGAGCGGCTGAAGCGGCAGCGGCGTCCGATTGAATCCGGCGCGACGATCGTCAATCTCGCGACGGGCGAGAAGCACGAGTTCCCGAGGATCCGTAAATTCGCGTTTTCTGGCGAGCTGTCGACGTGGATCGCGCTGCATCGCTACGGCGCGGAGCCGCCGCAGGGCAGCGC
>JBOGIZ010000874.1:0-1748 GCA_050747805.1 Vicinamibacterales bacterium
GCGCTTTCCCGTCCGCAAGGGTCACGCCAGCTGAGATCGCCCTGGAATGCACCGAATTCACCGTGCGTCCGCGGAAGACGATCCAGTTCCGGGACGCCCCTGTTCGAATCCGAACATGCCGCAAAGATGTCATGAAGGCCTCATGCACCTTTCGCCGCGAATTACGTCAAAACATTCAATGGCACATGGTTTGGACCTCAAGCGCCGCGGCATGCCTGTGACTTCCGACACGAGCCCGCGCATTCTCATCGCCGACGATCAGCGCGATCTGCTCGATGCGCTGCGCCTGATGCTCAAGGGGCAGGACATCGAGGTCGACGCCGTCACGTCGCCCGAAGCGGCGCTGGCCGCGATCGAGTCGACGCCGTTCGATCTCGTCCTCATGGACTTGAACTATACCGGCGATACCACCTCGGGCCGCGAGGGCATTGACTTGCTCGCCCGACTGCAGGAGATCGACGATCTGATGCCGGTGATCGTCATGACCGGCTGGGGCAGCGTCGATCTGGCCGTCGAAGCCATGCGGCGCGGCGTCCGCGACTTCGTGCAGAAGCCCTGGGACAACGCGCAGCTACTCGCGAAGCTCCGGAGCGAGATCGACCTCGGGCGTGCGCGCCGCCGCGCGAGCGCCGCCGAGCACCGCGAAGTCAGTGAAGCGCTGCAGATCCAACAGCGGCTGCTGCCCGGCGAGATGCCGCAATTACCCGGCTGGACCCTCGCGGCCTCCTGGCAGCCGGCGTCGGGCGTGGGCGGCGACTGTTTCGACACGATCCGCTTTGGCGAATCGCGCCTCGGGCTGTCCATCGCCGACGTGGTCGGAAAGGGCATTCCTGCCGCGCTGCTGATGTCGAATCTGCAGGCCGCGGTTCGCGCGTTCGCCACCGAAGCGGCCAATCCCGCGGCGATCTGCCAGCAGGTCAATCGCATTCTCTGCGGCAACATTTCCGAAGGACGCTTCATCAGTTTCTTCTACTGTCTGTTCGACGCCGTCTCCGGCGCGCTCGCCTATTGCAACGCTGGCCACTATCTGCCGATGGTGGTGCGGGCGTCGGGCGCCGTGGATCGTCTGCTGCTCGGCGGGCCCGTGCTCGGCGTGATTGCTGACGCCTCATACGAGCAAGCGCAGATTACGCTCGAGGCCGGCGACCGCGTCGTGCTCTTCACCGACGGCATCACCGAGGCACGCAGCAGCGCCGACGAAGAATTCGGCGAGGATCGACTGCTCGAGGCAGCCGTCGTCAATCGCCATCTGAACGCGCACGATCTTCGCGCCGAGCTCGCGGCGGCCGTTGACGCATTCACGGGCGGCCGGTTGACGGACGATGCGACGCTGATCGTGCTGGCGTCGGATCCCTGCTGAGTTCCTCGTTCCCGGTCCGTTCTACAATGCGCCCGTAGGGTGCTGCCCCTCTTCATCGTCGCCGTGGTCGCCGCCGGGTTCGTGCTGCGCCGCGTGTTCGTTCGGCTCGGTGCACTCGAGAACTCGCTCACAGAGCTACAGCGGCGTCTTGACACACGCGAGGCCGTTCGCACCAGCGAGTCGCCGTCCTCTCTCTCCGCCGTTCCGGCCGAGCCGATACCGCCCTCGCGTGCCGAGAGGGTCCGTGCGGTTGAGCCTACCCGATCCGTGCCGCAACCCGCTCGCCCGCTGCTCCCTGCCGAGACAATGCGCGCGCCGGTGGCGGGTCACGCCTCGCTTGAAACAGAAATCGGCGCGCGCTGGCTGCTCTACGCCGGCGTCGTCGCCA
>JBOGIZ010000875.1:0-3668 GCA_050747805.1 Vicinamibacterales bacterium
GGTGGACCTCGGGTGCGTGGGCATCCCGCTGAGCGATGCGCCCGCTCGCCTGCTGCTCGACCTCCTGGCCCTCGGGTACGTGCCGGTCATCGCCAGCATCGGCGTGATGTCGAACGGAACGCTGCTGAACGTCAATGCCGACGCCATGGCCGCTCATCTCGCGCGGGCGATCGAGGCGGATCGCCTGATCGTCGCTGGCTCTACTCCGGGAGTTTTCGACGCCGACGGGCGCACGTGCCCGGAGCTCGACGAAGCGTCAGCGCGGACGCTCGTCTCCGACGGAGCCGCGCGCGACGGCATGGTGGCGAAGCTCAGCGCGTGCCTCGAGGCGATTGCGTCCGGCGTGCGCGAAGTCCGCATCATCGACGGCCGCGGCGGCAACTACGAACGCGCCGCGGGCACGACGATTCGCGCCAATGCCGCGGCGGCGGCGCCACAGGGATTCCGATGCTGACAACCCAGACGACCGATTCGATCTCGCTCGACGCGCAGCACGTGCTGCAGGTCTATCGCCGCGCGCCCGTTGTATTTCAGTCCGGCAAGGGCTGCGCCCTGTTCACTGCGACGGGCGACCGCTATCTCGATTTCATCTCGGGGGTCGGCGTGGCGTCGCTCGGCCACGCGCATCCGACGCTGGCGAGCGCGATCGCCGAGCAGGCCTCGACGCTGCTGCACACGTCGAATCTCTTTCACCATCCGCTGCAGGCCGAGCTCGCGGCCGAACTGGCGACGCTGTCGGGACTGCCGCGCGCGTTCTTCTGCAACAGCGGGGCGGAGGCGGTCGAAACGTGTCTGAAATTCGCGCGGCGCTACTGGCACGCGCAAGGCCAGCCGCGCACGCACATCGTCGCGCTGCGCCATTCGTTCCACGGCCGGACAATGGGCGCGCTGTCGGTCACGTGGGACGAGCACTATCGCACGCCGTTTGCGCCGCTGGTGCCGGGAATCGCGTTCGTCGATCCGGCGGACACGCAGGCGATCGCCGCGGCGATGACCGCCGAGACGGCGGCCGTGATCGTCGAGCCGCTCCAGGGCGAAGGCGGCGTGCGTCCGTTGCCGCGCGGCGCCGTTGAGGCCATCAACGCGGCCTGCCGAAAGACCGGCGCACTGCTCATCGCCGACGAAGTGCAATGCGGGCTCGGACGCACCGGACAGGCGTTCTACTCACCGGTGATTGGGCTGAAGCCGGATCTCATGGCGCTCGGCAAAGCCCTGGGAGCCGGAGTGCCTATCGGGGCCGCGCTCTTTTCCGAGACGGTGGCGGCCGCGGCCAAGCCCGGCGATCACGGCAGTACGTACGGTGGAAACCTGCTGGCGTGCCGTGCCGCCCTTGTGTTCCTCGCTGAACTGAACGGCGGTCTGCTCCAGCACGTTGCAAAGACGGGCGAATATCTTCGCCGCGGTCTTGAAGCCATCGCGTCGAGGCATTCGGCGATTCGGGACCTGAGAGGCGCCGGCCTGATGTGGGGACTCGATCTGGATCGACCCGCTGCGCCCGTGGTCGATGCGGCATTCGCAAGGAAACTGCTGATCAATCGCACGTCCGACACGGTCGTGCGGCTGTTGCCACCGTACGTCGTCAGCGAGCGCGAGATTGATGAAGCGCTCCCGCTGCTCGAGGCCGCCATCCGTGCGGCCGTGGAGGCCCCACGCACATGAACATCGAGATCCGAACAGGCGGCCACGACGATGCGGCCGCTATCCATGGGTTGGTCACGGCAAATCTCGATGCCGGCCATCTGCTGCCGCGAACGCTCGACGATATCGAGTTTCGCGCGGCGCGTTTTGTCGTGGCCGTCCGCGAGGGAGATGTGATCGGCTGCGGCGAGCTTGCACCGCTCAGTCCCGATGTCGCCGAAGTACGGTCGCTCGTCGTGGACGAGCGCAGCCGTGGACAGCACGCCGGCGTCGCGCTGGTCACGGCGCTCGCGGATCGCGCGCGCGAGCGTGGCTACGTGACGCTCTGCGCGTTCACGCACCAGCCGTCGCATTTCGTGCGTCTTGGCTTTTCGATCGTTCCGCACGTCTGGGTGCCCGAGAAAATCGCGCACGACTGTGTGTCGTGCGCCCAGTTCCGTCAGTGCGGCCAGTACGCCGTTTCCCTGGCACTGCGCGCCGGGGCGGGGCTGCGTCTCGATCAAACAGCGCCGCCGCTTCGGAGCGTCGCGCCGCCGCGCACGAGCGTCGCGCGTCTGCGGCTCATCGACGAGCGCGTCTCCGCGTGACCATTGGAGAGTCTGAGCGAATGAGCACCGCGAATGAGCCACGCGAACGGAGCGAGCCGGCGCAGCGGCGAGCGAGTGCGCGTGCAGGGGGGTCCGGCGGGGCGAAGCCCCCCGGAAGCGAATGAGCACTGGAAGCCTCACCGCGAAAGTGATCCCCTTGGCTGGGAGCGTCTCGGCGCCAGCAGGCTTTCGCGCCGCGGGCGTCGCGTGCGGGATCAAGAAATCCGGCGCTCTCGATTTCGCACTGATCGTGAGCGACCGGCCGGCGTCGGCCGCCGCCGTGTTCACGACGAACAAGGCGCAGGCGGCGCCAATCCTCGTCTCGAAGGCTCGGCTCGCCGCGTCGGGCGGCCGCGCTCGCGTTGTCGCGATCAACAGCGGCTGCGCGAATGCCTGCACGGGACCCGAGGGGCTGCGCGTCGCGGAGCAGATGGCCGACGAGACCGCGCGGCGGACCGAAGCGGATGCGTCCCAGACACTGATCGCATCGACGGGGGTCATCGGCGTCGCGCTCGAACGCTCGGCCGTGTTCTTGGGAATCGAGCGCGCGGTTGCCGCGATGTCGACCGATGGCGGCCCTTTCGCGGCGCGAGCGATCATGACCACCGATCCTTTCCCCAAGGAGGCCGCGGTCGAGGTGGAGACGCCGGCCGGCCGCTTCCGCGTCGGCGGCATCGCCAAAGGCTCCGGCATGATCGAGCCGCTGATGGCGACGATGCTGGCGGTCGTCACAACCGACGCGAAGATCGCGCCGGGCTTGCTGCAGCGCGCGTTGACGGACGTCACCGATCGGACCTTCAACGCGATTTCGGTCGACGGCGAGTGCTCGACGAACGACTGCGTGTTCGCACTGGCGAACGGCGCGAGCGGCGTCGAGATCGAAGAGCACGATCTCGGCATGTTCGCCGAGGCGCTTCGGCGCGTGTGCGAGCCGCTCGCCGTCGGCATCGTTCGCGGCGGCGAGGGCGCGACGAAGCTCGTCACCGTCGAAGTGACCGGCGGCCAATCCAACGAGGACGCGAAGCGCGCGGCGCGCGCCATCGCGAATTCGCCACTCGTGAAAACCGCCATCCACGGCGCCGACCCGAATTGGGGCCGCCTCGTGGCGGTCGCGGGCCGCGCGCAAGTCGATTTCGTGCTCGAGCGCGCGCGCGTCGACATCGGCGGCGTCGAGCTCTTCGCTGGCGGCCGTCCGTTCGACGAGCGGGCGCCCGAGGCGTCGCGGCACCTGCAGGGGGACGAGGTCCTCGTCCGGGTCGACCTTGGGACCGGCGGTTCCGGAGCGGCCCGTATGTGGACGTGCGATTTCAGCGCCGAATACGTCCGGATCAACGCGGAGTATCGAACATGATGAGCATTCACGCGGCGGCCGCGCGGAGCGCCGCCTGGCAGCCCTTGCAATTCCTCTCGATGCTGGACGCGACGCCAGCCGAGCTCGAGACG
>JBOGIZ010000876.1:0-5496 GCA_050747805.1 Vicinamibacterales bacterium
GAGATGGCTCTGATGACATTAATGTCGACATCCTACACCAAGATATGGCGGCTTGGTGTCGAATGTCAACAGCAACAGAACCAGGGCGACGCGTACCCAGTTCAACCACGGCGCCGCCACTGCTGCCGTGTGCCGGTCGTCGGTCACGACAACACCGACGCCCGCCCGCGTGTGATCGTTTATTCCCAGCGCAGCGCGCGCAACGGATCGATGGCGGTCGCACGGCGTGCGGGCAGGCAGCAGGCGAGCAGCGTGACCGTCAGCAGCACGACGATCACGATCACGTACGAGAGCGGGTCGCTTGGCGTGACGCCGAAGAGCAAATGCGTCATCAAGTGTGACAACGCCAACGCGGCACTGAGACCGATCGCCATGCCTGCCACGAACAATTTCACGCCGTGCGCCGCAATCATCCACAGGACGTCGGCGGGCGAAGCGCCGAGGGCCATGCGCACGCCGATCTCGCGGACGCGCTCGCTGACCGCGAACGACAGCACGCCGTAGATACCCAGGGCGGCCAGCACCAGCCCGAGCGCCCCGAACCCGCCGAACAGCAGCGCCTGAATGCGCGTGGTCGAGACGTTCTTGTCGACCAGGTGCTCGAGTGTCATGACCCACGCGACAGGCTGCTCCCGATCAACGGCCCAGACCGCCCGCTGCACCGAAGAGGTCATCGCCAGCGGATCACCTGCCGTTCGCACCGCGAGCGACATCGGTGGAAAAAAGTCCACCTGCTCGACCGCGAAGTACGCTTCGGGCCGCACCGGGACGTCCATGCCGCCCTGCCGCATATCGGCGACAACGCCCACGACCGTGTACCACGACCTCGTCGACGTCGGAGTGCCCGGTTTGAATCGCCGGCCGATCGGATCCTGTCCCGGCCAGTACGCGCGTCCCATCGCTTCATTCACGACGGCCGCCAGCTGGCTGTGCGGCGCGTCTGACGAGTTCAAGAGCCGTCCTTCGCGCACGGTCATGCCCACCGCGCGGAAGTAGCCCGGGGTGACGACGCGCACATTGGCAATGAGCACGTGGTCAGGATTGAACGGTAGATGCTCCACCGTGACGAGGGCGCCCCCACCGGAGTTGGCGAGCGGGAGATAGGTCGTGTATCCCGCGGCCACGACGCCGGGCAGGCGCTCGATTCGATCCAGGACTCCTCGATAGAAGGCGCGGCGCCGCGCGGCGTCCTCGTACTTCGGCCACGGCAATTCGGTTTGAACGGTCAGCACGTGGTCGGCGTGAAAGCCGGGGTCCTGATTCGTCAGCTTCTCGAAGCTGCGGATCATCAGCGATGCGCCCGCGAGCAGGATCACCGCGATCGCGATCTCCGCGACCACCAGCGCGGCGCGCAGCCGCTTTCCGGCCGCGCCCGCCTGCGGACTGCTGTCGCGGAGTGTGACCGCGAGGTGCACCTGTGAGCTGCGCAGCGCTGGAAGGATGCCGAAGAGGACACCGGTTGCGATCGAGACGGCCGCCGACACGATCAATACGGTTGTGTCGATCCCGCCGGCCTCAGCCGACGGAAACTGCGCCGGAATCAGTCTCGTCAGCACTGTGGTCGCCGCGGTCCCGAGCCACAATCCCACACCGCCTGCGCCCAGCGAGAGCAGGACGCTCTCAACGAGCATCTGCTCGATGATCCGACGGCGGCTGGCCCCGATGGCGAGCCGTACCGCCATTTCGCGGGTTCGTGCGCTCCCGCGCGCCAGCAGGAGGTTGGCGACATTGGCGCATGCGATGAGCAGCAGGAAAGCCACGGCGCCGAGCAGGACGACGACGGCCCGGCTGCTGTCGCCGGCAAGCTGTTCACGCAGCGGCACTAGAACCGGACTACCCTCCCAGATATGCGCGTCCGACAGCTGACGGCCGAGCGCGCTCATTCCAGCTCTGGCGTGATCTAGTGACTCGCCCGCGCGAAGCCGTCCGACCATGGTCAGCGAGTGCTCGTTCATGTGGTCCTGGATGAACGCCGCTGTCCACTGCGAAGGCACCCACACGTCGATCGGATCGATAAATCGAAAACCGCGCGGCATGACACCGATCACGGTGTACTTCGAGCCGCTCAGCGTGACGTCGCGGCCGATCACACTGCGGTCGCCCGCGAATGCCTGGGTCCACAGGCCGTAGCTGAGGGCGACGGTGAGCGGCGCCCCTGGCTGGCCGTCGGCCTCGGTGAAGGTGCGGCCGGCCATCGGCTTTACGCCGAGCACATCGAAGAAATTCGACGTGACGGTGTCCGCCAGCAGGTACTGCGGCTGTCCCTGTCCGATCAGATCGAACGAATCGCGCGTCAGTGCGGCCATGCCGCCGAGGACACGATTCCCCTCCTTCCACTGCTCGAACGCGAATGGGCTCCCATTGTTCTGCGGAAATCCGAAACTTGTATCGTCTTCCCAGATCATCACGAGACGCGACGCGTCCCGATACGGCAGCGGCCGGATCAGAACGGTGTTCGCGACGCTGGATACAGCCGTCGTGGCGCCAATGCCGAGGGCCAGCGCCGCGCCGGCGAACACCGTGAAGCCGGGCGACTTGGCGAACATCCGCAGCGCGAAGCGAACGTCCTGGAGAAGGCGATCGACCAGCGGGAGCCCGCGTTGATCGCGGTTGGATTCGCGGAGCTGTGTGACGCCCCCGAGATCGACACTCGCGCGCCGACCGGCCTCGCCGATCGGCAGGCCCCGACGCTGGTGCTCGTCGGCCAGCAGCGCCGCGTGGGTTTCGAGTTCCTCGGTGAAGTCGCGATCGAGACGGCTGCGGCGAGTCCCCGACCACACGCGCGACACGAACGTCCGCAGGGATTCCCACATGGCAGTTGTCCTTTACGTGTCCGTGTCTACATGTCCAGCACGCGGCCGATCACGCCGGCGATGCGCGCCCACTTATCGGTCTCCTCGCGGAGCTGTTTCCGTCCGCGCGGCGTAATCGAGTAGTACTTCGCACGTCGATTGTTCTCGGACGTGCCCCAGGCGCCGGCGATCCAGCCCCTTTGCAGCAACCGGACGAGCGACGCGTAGATGGTGCCCTGATTGAGGATCAGCATGTCGTCGCTCGTCTGCTCGATTCGCCGTGCGATCCCGTACCCGTGGAGCGGGCCCATGGCGACGAGTGTCTTGAGCACCATGAGGTCGAGAGTGCCCTGAAGGATCGCCGATTTGTTGTCGCCCATAACCTGTGGCCTTCCCACAGGAGTATGCCGATTGTCATGTGGGATGTCAACACGAGCATCGGGTCGCGCCGCGTGGAGCGCGAAATCACTATGGCACTCTGGCGTTTATCTGTTGTGCAGTTTGGGTTGTGCGGTTGCTGCTGTGCTTGACGGAGGGGGCCGAGGACAGGTCCTGCGATAGCACCGTCGCTCCGGGTGTTCATTGTACGGGAGCGCTCGGTCGCGTCGAGGCTTCGCTCGCTCCGCTCGCCGCTGCGCGGCCCCGACCCGCCCAGCGCGCTCCCGCTGTCTTGCATTTATCGGAGCGACGAGGAAACGCTCGCGGGCTTTATCTCGTGGGCACCACCCGCGCCGACCAACTGGCGGTCGATTGCGCGTCAACGGCTGTCGCCAGTGGACACGTTCGAGCGGCTCCGAAGGAAACGCCCCGAGGTCGTCCGCAAGTGGCGCAGCAGCCGGGCAGCTCGTTACGTCAATCTCGACGACGGCAGGTCCTTACAACTGCGGCTCCGGAGATCGCGCGATGCCGGCGGTCGTGAGATCGTCAGCGAATTGGTGTGGAAGATCGGTCTCGCGGATCGCCGCCATCGCGCGCTGCACATCGTACGGAACGCGCACGAACGCAACAGACGCGATCGGGACGTCCAGGGTCGCGTAACACGCGCGCCAGTCGCCGTCCTTGGGCTTCCCGACCGATCCGACGTTCAGGAAGAGGACGCCGTCCACGGTCTTCGCGTACGGCTTATGCGTGTGGCCGAACGCGACGACGTCAGCGTCTGAAGACGCCGCAAGGCGCCGGAAGCTCGAGATCGGCCGGTCCTCGAACAGGTATTCGTTGAGCTTCCGCGGGCTTCCGTGGACCAGCAGCACGCGCTTGCCGTCGGCGTCGAATCGTATGTGCGGGTGCAAGGACCGAAGAAAGGCTTTGTTCCCCTCCGTCGTGTGCGTCCTGGTCCACTCGAGCGAGCGCTGGCCCCGCGCGCGGTCCTCCTCTTCGCGATACGCGCAACCGCAATCATCACGGTCGTAGCCGACGCCATCGTCGTAGTTGCCCATCACCGTCGGGATCCGCGCACGTTGGACATGTTCCGTCACTTCATTCGGAGAGGCGCCGTATCCGACCAGGTCGCCCAGGCAGTAGACCGCGTCGACCCCTTGCCGCTGAATGTCCGCGAGCACCGCCTCGAGGGCCGGCAGGTTGCCGTGGATGTCACTGAAGATCGCCAGCCGCATGCGTCACGCACCTTTCCGTTCGTGCGGAACGACTACGCGTTCCGCGACCTGCGGCAACGTCGGCACCAGCCATCGAAAGAGCGCGGTCGCCAGCGCCGCGCCGAGCAATTGGGCCACGATGAAGCCAGCGACGTCTGCCGGGCGGATGCCGGTGAAGGTATTCGTCATTGCTCGCGCGATCGTCACGGCCGGATTCGCGAACGACGTCGACGCCGTGAACCAGTACGCCGAGGTGATGTACGCGCCAACGGCGAACGGCACCGCCTCCGATCGCCGGCGGGCACATCCCCAGATCACGGCAAGGAGTCCGAACGTGGCGGTCGCCTCGCTGAGAAGCTGGGGAATCCCGCTGCGGACGTGTGTCGACCAGGCAAAGAGTGGTACCCCGAACATCGCGTCCGCGAGCGCAACGCCGGCCATCGCGCCGACGCACTGCACGAGGACGTAGAGCATGGCCTCGTTCCAACCGATGCCGCCTTGCGAGGCATCCGCGAGCGACACCGCCGGGTTGAAGTGCGCACCCGAGACCGGACCGAACGTGAGGATCAAGGCCACCAGCGCGGCACCCGTGGCGATCGTGTTCGCGAGAAGCGCCATGGCGACGTTCCCGCCCGCCAGGCGCTCGCCCATAATGCCCGACCCCACCACCGCCGCGAGGAGCAGGCCCGTGCCGATGCCTTCCGCCGCGAGGCGGCGTGACAGCGACGTGTCAGCCATTCATTCGGCTCGCGGCGTGACTGGCAGCCGCTCGAGCGTCGCCTCGTCGTGTGTCCCGATCGCGTCGAGCTGTTTCTGGAGCGTCAACCGATCCAGCAGTTCGATGCGGAGGCTCGTGAAGATCTTGATCCGCGCGTCGAGCTCGCGAAACGCTTTTCTGAAGGCCCGGAGCTTGTCCTCATCCGAGCCCTCCACCGCCGCCGGATCTTCAATGCCCCAGTGCGCGGTCAGCGGCTGACCCGGCCACACGGGGCAGATTTCTTTCGCGGCCCGATCGCAGACCGTGAAGACGAAATCCAGTCGCGGCGCGCCGGGCCGGGCGAACTCTTCCCAGCTCTTGCTTCGCAGGCCCTCCGTCGGCATCCGGTACTGGC
>JBOGIZ010000877.1:0-2667 GCA_050747805.1 Vicinamibacterales bacterium
GCTTCGGCGTGTCAAGGCCGAATGCTGAATGCCGAATGGCGAATGCTGAATGGCGGCGGCCGAATGGCGAAGGCTGAATGCCGAACGCTGCGCGCTTAATCGGCGCGGAGTGCTTCGACCGGATTGAGTGATGCGGCGCGTCTTGCCGGGACGTAGCTCGCGAGGAGCGCGGACGCGCCCAGGATCGCGGCGGCCGCGGCAAGCGTCGGCGCGTCCCACGCGCTGACGCCGAACAGCAGACTGCGCACCATCGTGGCGGCGCCGATCGCGGCGAGCGCGCCGCCGATCAGGCCGATCCCGACCACACGCGCGGCTTCGCCGACAATCAGCCGCGCGACCGATCCCCGCTGCGCGCCGAGCGCCATGCGCACGCCGATCTCGCGCGTCCGTTGTCCCACTGAATACGCGACGACACCGTAGAGGCCCACGACGCCGAGCAGCCACGCCAGCGCCGCGAACGAGCCCACGAGCCACGCGCCCGATCGGCGCAGGTACGCGGGCTCGGAGTCGTCAATCATGTGCGTCAGCCGGTTTCCGCCGAATGTCGCCAGATCCGGATCGAGCTCATGGATCGCGAAGGCAAGCGTCGGGAGCAGCGATTCCTCGGCCTGCGAGGTCCGCACGAACAGCCAGAACCCGTGGTCCGGATCCTGCGCGAACGCCGTGTACATCGTCGGTGCCGTCGTCGCGTCGAGTGGACTTTCCTTGATGTCATCGACGACGCCGACGATCTGCAGCGGCGGCGGGGCGGCCCTCGATGAATACAGCAGCTTCTGTCCGATCGGATCCTGATCGGGAAAGTACTTGCGAACCAGCGCCTGATTGACGACGACCACGGGCCGCTTCGAGGCGTCGTCGGTCGGCTCGATGCCTCGCCCGCGCAGCATCCGCGCGCGAATGGTCCGGAAGTAGCCGTCGTCAATCTCCCGGCCGTTCACTTCGTTGTGCTCGCCGTGATACGGACGCCCCGCGACCTGAATCCAATTGGTGTTGCCTCCCTGAATCGGCCGCGTGCTCGTCGTCCCGACCGATTCGACGCCGGGAAGCGATTCCAGGCGCTCCCGGACGCGGCGCTGAAGCGCCACAATCTGCGCATTTCCCTGATACGAGCGCGGCACGTTCACGCCGATCATCGCGACGTGATCCGGAGCCATCCCCACATTCACGTGGAGCAGACCGTACAGGCTTCTCGCCAGCAGCGCGCCGCCGGCGATCAGTACCATCGCCAGCGCCAGCTCGACGACGACCAGCTTGCCGCCGAGACGGCTCCACGTGCGTCCAGCCGACCCGCGGCTGCCCTCCGCCAGCGCGGCCGCGCCTCCGGCGATGGACAACTGCGCCAGGGGCGTCAGCGCGAAGAGCGCGACGGCGAGCCCGCAGACGATCACCGCAAACGCCCACACGTGCGCGTGCAGTCCGACGCCGCGCAGAAACGGCAGCCGCGCCGCCATGTCGGGCGGGACCAGCGCGGCGAGCAGTCGGATGCAGACGGATGCGCCGGCGATGCCCAGCGCCGCGCTCGCGCCGACCAGGGCCGAGGCTTCGGCGGCGAACTGCCAGACGATTCGTCCGCGCGAGGCGCCGAGCGCGCTGCGGACGGCGATTTCGCGGCGGCGGGCGTCGGCTCGGACGAGCACCAGTCCGGCGACGTTGGTGACCGCGATGACGAGCAGCAGCACCGCCCCGCCGAGCAGCGCGAGCAGGATTGCCCGCACGCGCCCCACGATCACGTCGCTCAACGGCACGACGACGCTGCCCTGGCCGCGGTTGGAATCCGGATACTGACGTTCGAGCGTGGCCGCAATGGCCGCGACATTGGCCGAGGCCGCCTCGAGGGACACGCCGTCCTTGAGGCGGCCCACGCCGTACAGGTTGTGGCAACCGCGCCGTGCTTCGCAGTGGCCGGCCGGCTGCAGCGGCATCCAGAAATCGGCCGGCTCGACCGGCGCGAACGTGAAGTCCTTCGGTAGTACGCCGATCACAACGGACGGCTCATCGTTCAGGGTCACTCGCTGTCCGAGCACGTCGGTCTTTCCGCCGAAGCGGGACTGCCACACGTCGTAGCTGAGGATCACTGTTCCGGCGGCTGAGGGCAGGTCCTCGCCGTCGCGAAAGTCGCGCCCGAGGACGGGCGTCACTCCCAGGGTGCGCAGGAAATCAGCGCTGACGCGGGCGCCCGTCACCTCCACGGCGCCGCTGGAGGTCGACAGCGTCGCGCCGCCGCCCTGATAGGCCGCCAGCGACGAAAAGACGGTATTCAGCCGCTTCCAGTCCAGATAGTCCAGGTAAGAGAGATTCGAACGGGGAAACAGCGGCACGCGTTCGAACACGCCTGCGAGACGGTCGGGCCCAGGATAGGGCAGCGGTTGCACCAGCGCCGCGTCGGCGAAGGCGACGATGGCGAGGCTGGCGCAGAAGCCCAGCGCGAGAGTGAAGACCGCGGTGACGGTGAAGCCGAGGCTCTTGCTCAGCTGGCGCAATGCGAAGCGGACGTCGCCCATCCGGACCTCCGCCGTGTTAGATGTCGAAAGGGATCTGAAACGTTGCCGACTTATTCGTCGACAATCCAGCCATCACGCAGTTGAATGATGCGGCTGCCATAGGCGGCGTTGGCTTCCGAGTGCGTCACTTGCAGGATCGTCGTGCCCGTCTCGTTCAGCTTCCGGA
>JBOGIZ010000878.1:0-10473 GCA_050747805.1 Vicinamibacterales bacterium
ACCAAACCAATCCCTCGTGACTGCTACGGCCTGCTCGTTGCCTCCGAAGAATGAATTGAAGTCGCCGCCGAGCAGACAATCGGATCGATCGGCGCGGCCGCACCCGAGATCGGGCAGCAATCCCTGCACCTGCTTCAAATGGACGCCACGTCCAAGAAGATCGATCGTCCCGTGCGTATCGAGCTGCAGACTGAACAGCCGCAGCGGACGTTCGGCGTCATGAATCATCACCCGCACTGTTGCGCCAACCGTCACGCGGCGCGGGGCGCGACAATCGGCGCCGGCTTCACGGCGCACGCCAGGAGCGCGAGCGGCAGAGCTGAGGCGAGTGTTCGTCGAATGACCTATCCTGTCACACGCTGAACGGAGAATCCACGCGGTCGGACCGCGCCATGATGTTGCCTCCGTGTAGTTCGCATAGAATGACCCACACGTCCGTGCCTTCCTCGCTGTACGACGTGTCCGTGCTCGACGCCGTCGACTGGCTCCGCGCGCAGCCTTCCGCATCCATCGATGTGCTCATCACCGATCCCGCGTACGAATCGCTCGAGAAGCACCGCGCCGTCGGCACCACGACGAGGCTGAAGCATTCGAAGGGATCCAGCAACGACTGGTTCGCCGTGTTCCCGAACGCGCGCTTCGGCGAGCTGTTCGCCGAGGCGTACCGCGTGCTCGCGCGCGATACGCATCTGTACCTCTTCTGCGACGCAGAAACCATGTTCATCGCGAAGCCCGAGGCGGAGCGCGCAGGCTTCCGCTTCTGGAAGCCCCTTGTCTGGGACAAGAAGACGATTGGCATGGGCTATCACTATCGCGCGCGCTACGAATTCATTCTCTTCTTCGAGAAGGGCAAGCGTCGTCTCAACGATCTCGGCGTCGCCGACATCATTGCCGTACCGCGCATCCATCGCGGGTATCCGGCCGAGAAACCGCCGGCGGTCTCCGAGGTGTTGATCAAACAGAGTTCCGCGCCAGGCGATCTCGTCGCCGATCCGTTCGTGGGATCGGGGAGCGTCGGGGTCGCTGCGCTGCGGCTCGGGCGCCGATTCTGCGGGACCGATCTGAATCCGGAAGCCGTCCGCCTCACCTCCGACCGCCTGCGGGAGTTCGGCGAAGGCCACGCGCCCGAGAATTTGCCGGCGCCGTCGATCCCGATGCTCGCGTTCTCGGACTCTGCGTAACATGCGAGTGCGCACAACGACCCGGCCCCTCGTTAGATGATTACCGGCGCCGCCTATGCGAATCTCGTCGGCGCGTACGTCGCAAAGCGCTTCGGCGCGCGCGGACTGAAGGTCTATCGCGAGATCCCTGTCGGCAAGTCCATCATCGGCAAGAACCGCTGCATCGACGTCTTCTGCGTGCGGGATGCGGACGCGTTCGCCGTCGAGTGCAAATATCAGGATTCGCCCGGGACCGTGGACGAGAAGATCCCGTACGCGCTCGACGATCTCGCCGCGCTGCCGCTGACGGGCTGCATCGTGTATGCCGGAAGGGGATTCTCCGAAGGCGTGCTGCACATGCTGCGCGCCGCGCCGCGGGCGGCATACTGCCTGCCGTTTGACGGCCAGGAACACTCGTCGGAAGACACGCGCGAGCTGGACCACCTCATCGCCGCCCATTTCGGCTGGTGGGACGTCGTCGTCGGAGCGCGCCGGGTGGTGGGGTGATATCGACGAGCCGATCCCCAGCGCATCGCTGAGCGTCGATGGGCGCATGGATTGCACGGATGTCCTGGCTGGAGGTCATGCATGGCCAGCACGGCTCAAAAGACAGCGGCGCGGCGAAACATCAAGAAGGCGGCGGCCGCCGCGAAGCGCAAGCGGACAATCGCCCACCTGCCGAAGCGGACGCGCACGGCGCTCGGCAAGCAGGGCGCGTCAGTCGCGCGGCGAAAAAAGCGTTAGTCGCCGAGCATCCGCTCGACGCGTTTCATGCGCGGGTGACGATACCTCGGGCGTCGAGGTACCGCGCGATCGCCGCTGGGCCGTCCGTGGCCGCGGCCGCAAGGGCGACATACCCATCAGGACGCACGAGATACACGGCGTCGCGCGCCAGTCCGGCGGCCTGCGGGCCAGGCCCCCAGGGGAAGGTGTGCAGGGCGAGTCTGCGCGATTCGCAGATGGACCGGAGCGCTGCCGGCGCCTCGCCGTAGGTGTGGATCTGCCAGTCGAGCGAGGTGAGCGGGACGAAGTTGTCGCCGGTCGCGTCCGCTCTCTCGACCCACGGCAGGCGATCGCCGCCCTCGACGCCACCCGCGCGCCCCTCGCTGAGCCCACTTCCCCGGAAGTTGATCGAGGTCTGTGAAACGGTGCGGAAGAGCAGGCGGCGGACGCGCCGAGCTACCGTGAATGCGGGCAGCGCGATCGGCGCCACTTCCATCCGGATGAATCGCGCGAGGGTCGTCGAACTCGTGACGGCCGTGAATACGCGGTCGGTCGTGTCGATGAGACGCCGCGCAAACGGAATGCGCTCCGCTTCGTAGCTGTCGAGGATTTCAGGCCTCGCACGTCCGCGCGTGACGGCCGCCAGTTTCCATGCGAGATTGACGGCGTCGCCGATGCCGGTGTTCATGCCCTGTCCGCCGACCGGACTGTGGATGTGCGCGGCGTCGCCGGCGAGAAACGCGCGCCCCGAACGGAAGGCGTGCGCGACCCGGTGGTGCACGTGATAGGTCGAGAACCACGCGACGCGATCGACGTGAATGCCGGTCTGCGCGATCGCGTGCTCGCTCACATCGTTCCACGTCAGATCGCGGCTCGGCGCGGCGTCCGATCGGATCGTGCCGATCAGCCTGGCATGTCCCTCGCGCTTCAATGGAAACACGACCAGGAAATCGGTGGGCTCGATCGACACGTGCACTTCGCCGTTGATGGTGGGTCCGGACGCGTCGACGTCGGCCACGTAGAACAGATGCTCGTACGTCCCGCCCGGAAATCCGATTCCCAGCGTCTCGCGTACGGTCGAGTGGGTGCCGTCGCAGCCGACGAGATAGGAGGCGTCGCAGATCTCGTCTTTCCCATCGGGCCCGTCGGCCCCAGTGACGCGTGCGATCCGGGCGCGGATGCCGTCACCTGACTGCTCGAACCCCGTCAGGCCTGTGCGCCGCTCCACCGTGACGCCGAGCGTTTCGAGGCGCTCGACCAGCAGGCGCTCGTGTTCGTCCTGCGGATAAATCAGACCGTACGGATACGGGCTGATGCCTTCGCCCATCGCGCCGAACTCGAGGTGGGCGACGCGGCGGCCGCGGACCCAGAGATTCGCCGCCTCGAGCCTGCGTCCCGCGCGAACGACCGCGTCCGCGATGCCGAACTGCCGGTAGAACTCGAGCGTTCGTGCCTGGACGGCAACGGCTCGGGACGTCGTTCCAGGCTCGGACGTCTCGTCGATCACGCGGACGCGTGCGCCCAGCCGCGTCATCCACAGCGCGAGCACCAGCCCGGTCGGCCCCGCGCCGACGATCAACGCATCGAGACGGTCGCCTGTGCTCATCACTGGCGCCGCCTCAAAGTCTCCGTCCGCGAATCACGTTGATCAGCAGGAAGATGATCGCGATGACGAGCAGGATGTGCAGGGCACCGCCGAGCGTCGTCTTCGTAACGATGCCCAGGATCCAGAGGATGACGAGGATGACGACGATGGCCATCATGGCGTGTTGCTCCTCGCTCTCGTTTATACACGAGTCGTGCCGGTCACGCGTTTTCTCAGCGGGCCGCTCGGCGGCGATCAACAGATTCGATCTATGCGTGCCAGAGGCTGACGAGTCGTGAACGACGGACGCGGTCGTCATGCGTCAGCAGTGCAATTCGATGGACGCGGCTCGTTGCGACGATGACGCGATCGGCAGGATCGCGATGAAAAGTGTCCGGCAGCGCCGCGGTTTCGGCCGCGATACGCGCCGACACCGGCAGCACGCACACGGAGCGGGGATGCGCGGCGGCGTCGAGCCAGTCGATGAGCGGCACGTCGAGCGCCAGCCGTCCACGCTCGACGAGGGTGGCGACCTCCCACAGGCTGATGTCGGAGAGAAATGGACGCCTGTCGGCTGGAAGCGAATCGAGGGTTGCAATTGCCTTCGCGCCAAGGCGCGCATCCTGCTCGATCCACCAGATCCACGCGTGTGTATCGAGCAGCGGCGGGCTCTCGGTCCGCTTCATTTCAACGCGTCGATTTCGTCTTCGTCTACAGCCGGCGCGAAGGGGTCGCCGCGCCAAGCTGCGCGGCCGCGGATACGCACCCATGGGCGGTCGTCATCGTCGTCGGCGGGGACCAGCCGCGCCACGATCCGCCCGCGCTTGGTGATCGTGATGGTCTTTCCCTCGTCGCGCACCTGGTCCAGGAGAGCCAGGCACCGGGCTTTGAATTCCGCCGCCGCCATCCTCATATGACCAGTCTATATGACCAGTCATATGCTGTCAAAACCGGTCGACGGTCTCCTGATCTCCTAGTCTCCGGCGGTCAGATCACGCACACCCTGACGTCGTCCCGCAGTTCGTGCACTTGTAGCACGCACCGCTGCGCACCATGATCGACCCGCACGTCGTGCACGGCGGCGCGTCCTCCTGATTCTGAATGGCGGCAAAGGTGGAGTGTGGTTTTGCCGCCGAGGGCGCCAGAGGGCCCGAGGGCGACGACGCGGAGGACGCCGGGCGCGCCGAGGCGGCCACCTCGAGCGGAAGCTGCTCGGGCGTCGTCATGACCTCGTCGCGGTTGTTCACGCCGGCGCGGAACTGCGCCTCGGGCGAGAGGAACTTCGCCGCCATCCAGCGGAAGATGTAGTCGACGATTGACTTCGCGAAGCGGACGTCGGGATTGCGCGTCATCCCCGAGGGCTCGAAGCGGACGTGGCTGAACTTGTCCACTAGATCCTGCAGCGGCACGCCGTACTGGAGCGCGTAGCTGATTGCCTGCGCGAACGCGTCCGCGAAGCCGCTGATCGTCGAGCCTTCCTTCGCCATGACGATGAACAGCTCGCCCGGCATGCCGTCTTCGTACAGGCCGACGGTGATGTAGCCTTCGTGTCCCGCGATGTCGAACTTGTGCGTGATCGCGTGGCGTTCGTCCGGCAGTTTGTGGCGCCGCGGGCCTTCGTTTGCAGGGCTAAAGCCCTGCGCTACGACTCCCGCATCGAGAATCGCCTGCTTCGACGTGTTGAGCGGCTGGGTGCGCTTGCTGCCGTCGCGATAGATCGACACGGCCTTCGCGCCCAGGCGCCACGCATCGAGGTAGGCCTGCTGGATCTCCTCGACGGTCGCGTCCTTCGGGACGTTCACCGTCTTCGAGATCGCGCCGGACAGGAACGGCTGCGTCGCGCCCACCATCTTGATGTGCCCCATGTAGTGGATCGATCGCACGCCGCGCGACGGCTTGAACGCGCAATCGAACACCGCGAGGTGCGGCTCTTTGATGTGCGCCGCGCCCTCGATGGTCTCGTTCTCGTCGATGTATTCGATGATGTCTTTGACTTGCGCCTGGGCGTAGCCGAGCTTTTTGAGCGCCATCGGGACGGTGGTGTTGACGATCTTCATCATCCCGCCGCCGACGAGCTTCTTGTACTTCACGAGCGCGATGTCGGGCTCCACGCCGGTCGTGTCGCAGTCCATCATGAAGCCGATGGTCCCGGTCGGCGCGAGCACCGTCGCCTGCGCGTTGCGGAACCCGTGCTGCTCGCCCATCTCGATCACTTCGTCCCAGACGCTCTTCGCCGCTTCGAAGAGATCCTTCGGCACGCTGGTCTTGTCGATGTCCTTGAGCGCGGCGCGGTGCTTCCGCATCACGCGCAGCATGGGCTCTTTGTTCTTCTCGTACCCCGCAAAGGGTCCGCCATGGTCGCGCGCGACGCGGCTCGACTCCGCGTACGCGGCGCCGTGCATCAGGGCCGTGATCGTCGCCGCATAGTCGCGTCCGGCGGCGCTGTCGTACGGCAGCCCGCGCGACATCAACAGCGCGCCCAGGTTCGCATAGCCCAACCCGAGCGGACGATACGCGTGCGAGTTCTTCTCGATGGCCGGCGTGTGATAGCTGGCGTTGTCCACCAGCATCTCCTGCGCGAGGATCATCGTCCGGCAGGCTTTTTCGAACGCGACGACGTCGAACTGACCGGCATCCTTGCCTTCGCCTTCGGGCCGAACAAATTTCATCAAATTGATCGACGACAGATTGCACGCCGTGTCGTCGAGGAACATGTACTCCGAACACGGGTTGCTCGCGTTGATGCGCGCCGTGTTCGGGCACGTGTGCCAGTCGTTGATCGTCGTGTCGAACTGCATGCCCGGATCGCCGCAGACCCAGGTGCCCTCGGCGATCATCCGCATCAGGCCGCGCGCCTTGTAGGTGTCCATGACGCGGTGGTCGCCCGTCACCGCCCGGGTCTGCCACTCGCCGTCGTCCAATACCGCGCGCATGAATTCGTCGGTCACGCGCACCGAGTTGTTCGAGTTCTGGAAGAACACCGACCCATACGCGACGCCCGTGAACGACCCGTCATAGCCGGCATCGATGAGCGCCCAGGCCTTCTTCTCTTCGTCAACCTTGCAGTTGATGAACTCGACGATGTCGGGGTGATCGACGTCGAGGATCACCATCTTGGCCGCGCGGCGCGTCTTGCCGCCCGACTTGATGACGCCCGCGAATGCATCGAAGCCCTTCATGAACGAGACGGGCCCCGAGGCCGTGCCGCCGCCGGCGAGCAGTTCTTTTGAGGACCGGATGTTCGACAGATTCGAGCCCGTGCCGGATCCGAACTTGAAGAGCATGCCCTCTGTCTTCGCGAGCCCGAGGATCGAATCCATCGTGTCCTGGACGGCATTGATGAAGCACGCGGAGCACTGCGGCGCCTTCTCGAATCCGACGTTGAACCACACCGGCGAATTGAAGGCGGCTTTCTGATAGACGAGCAGGTGCTTCAAGTCGTCGGCAAACGCGTGCAGATCGTCGTCACTTGCGAAGTACTGCTGCCGGTCGGCCCAGCCCACGATCGTGTCGACCACGCGGCCGATCAGCTGCTTCACGGAGCGCTCGCGCTCAGGCGTACCGATCTGACCGCGAAAATACTTCGAGACGACAATGTTCGTCGCCTGCTGCGACCAGAATTTGGGGATCTCGACGTCGCGCTGCTCGAACACGATCTCGCCTTTTTCCGATCCAATGACGGCGGAACGAAGCTCCCACTCGACTTCGTCGAACGGATCGATCCCTTCCTTCGCGAACGAGCGTTCGTACTCGAGGCCCGGGATCTCAGACGAGGGACGAGGGACGGAAAAGTTCGAAGATTCCGGGGTGAGAGGATTCCCGATGCTCGGAGCGCCGGTGTCCTCGCTTCGCTCGATGCGCGCCATGTCCATCCCTCCGACAAATGCGTGGCCTACACCCGTCCCCTGCGGGTCGGCCCCGGACGAGAAATTGAAACTGGAACAGCTCGACTCCGACAGTTCAGGGGGCTGGGAAGCCCCGTGTCCCGCCTTCGGCCCGAGGGCTTCGGCGGGACCAAGCCCGCCGCGCCCCCGATGGCTTCAGCGAGCAAGCCGTCGTCGCGCTGGCGGACAAATATGGACCCCGTTTACGCCGTTGTCAAGCGTTGATCTACTAGATATTGTGCGCCTTTGTTAGGGCAGGCGCAAGTAATTGACAATTGGCCGCTTATTCCTGCGGGCGCCCTATTTTATGGATGAGGTCTATTTGCCGGCGAGTTGGTGCGCGAGCATCTCCGCCTTCGTTGCGACGCCTTGCGCGAACTGCAGGTTGTTGTTGTCCTTCAGCGCCTTGTCGGCCTGGTCCAGGAACATCTTCGCATCGTCGTACGCCCTCTTCCGTTCGGAACTGAGCGTTCGGTAATCGACGGAATTGAGCAGACCCAGTGCGCGATCCATGGTCGCGCGCACCCCGTTGACCGCAGCCGTCGTGTCGGCCGTCTGAGGCGTGACGAGCTGCGGACCCGTGTCGGGCGGCTTGGTGGGAGCCGTGGCCGGGGGAGCGGCGGCGGGCGCCTCGGGCGGCGCGGCTTCGGCGGGCTTCGATTCTCCGCCCTTCGCCTCCGAATTTGCATCCGTCGCCGGGGATTTCGAGGTGGCCTCTTTGCGGGTGTGGGTGTTCGTGGGCGACACGCTCGGCGGCGGGAGCTCGCCGACCGGTTCGGGCTCCGACGGCAGCTCAGGCGGCGTCACGACGTGCGGCGGCGGCGGCGGGACGTTCAGCGCGGGCGTCTCCGCAGGCGCACTGGCGTGAGCGCTCGCGCATGATGCGAGCGCCGGCGCAAGCGCGACGGCCAGAACGATTCGAAGAAGCTTGCTCATTTGAACACGTGCCCGTTACCGATGGCCAGAAACCGGTTACCTGGTTACGCCTGTGGAAATACCAGTCTAAACCTTGTGCCGCGTCCTGGGGTGGATTGCACTTCGACATCGCCGTCATGGAGCTGCACGATGCGATACACCATCGAGAGGCCGATGCCGCTCCCCTTCTCCTTCGTCGTGAAATACAGATCGAAGATCTTCTCGAGATCTTCGGGCGGGATGCCGACGCCGGTGTCCTCCACGTCGATCTCGACCCGGCCGCGGTGCGCTGCGCGGCATGAAATCTTCAAGGCGCCGCCGTTCGGCATCGCCTGGCACGCATTGAGCGCGAGGTTCAACAGCGCCTGCCGCAGCATCGCGGGATCCGCCTTGATGTCGGGCAGATCGCGCGGGCAATCGAACTTGACGATCACGCGCGCGATCTCCGCCTCGGGACCGACCGTGGTGACCACGTCGCTGACGACGTGGGAGAGCTGCGTCGGGCGGAGCTTCAGCTCATCGGGCCGCGCGAACTTCAGAAAGCCGTTGAGCACGGTGTCGAGGCGGTGGATCTCTTTCGTGATGATGTCGACGTGTTTGGCGATGTCCGAGGTTGGAGGCTGGAGGCTGGAGGCTGGAGGTTGGAGGCTGGAGATTGGAGGTCGGGAGGTTCCCGCCGCGGCGGCGACCGGCTCCGAAACGCGCGCGAGCTTGTTGCGCAGCAGCTCGAGGTGAATCGTCATCGCGTTGAGCGGATTTTTCACCTCGTGCGCGACGCCGGCCATCAGACGGCCGAGCGCCGCGAGCTTGCGCGAGTAGTTGAGCGTCGAGTGCACCTGGGTCATGAACGCGAGGTTGCGCACGACGAGCATCGCGCCCACGAACTGCCCCTGGGCGTCGTCGATCGGATGCGTCATCAGGAGCCGCTCGTCGCTCGGCTCCGTTTCGGCGTGCGCGAGCGACATGACGACGGGCCCCTGCGCCTGATGCGTCGCGATCGTCCGCTCGACCAGCTGCCGCGCGTCGTCGTCCTGCGGCGCCATGGCGGACAGCGCGGAGGGCGCCGAAAAATTCGGCAGCACCGTCGACATCGCCGGGTTGCAGAAAATCAGCTTGCCCTCCGGACTGAAGAGCGCGACGGCGTCCTCGAGGTTGTCGACGACGGACTCGAAGTCGGTCGACGAGCTCAGCGCGCGCGCGCGCGATGCCGACAACTGGGCACTGACAGCGTCGAACGAACTGCCCAGGTCCTTGAACTCGGGCCCGGCAGGCAGCTCGAGCCGCACGTCGAGCTCCCCGCGGCCGAGGCGCGTGAGGCCGCTCTGGATGACGTGGATCGGCCGAAGCATCCACTGCGCGAGGAGCATCGCGACGAACGTCGAAATCAGGAGCGCGATGCCCGCGCTCTGAAGCGCGTGTGTGAGCGCCAGCTGCAGTTCGCTTTTGACGAGCAGCGTCGAAATGCCGATCTTGATCGACCCGAACGCGCGGTCGCCGAACAGCAGCGGCTCGCGCACTTCGTACGTTTCGTCCGAGTAAACATCGTGGAGCAGCCCGAGCGGATTGGCCGTCGCAACCGAGGCGAGGACGCCCTGATCGGGAATTTTCTGGCCTTCCATCGCGCGGAAGCTGTCTGCGACGGCCACGCCGTCCTTGTTCACGATCGCGGCGTAGGTGACGTTCTGGGAATATGCGGCCGCCGATTCAAGCAGGGAGCGGATGCCGCCGTCCTGCTGAAGCGCCGTATACGGATCCGCGGCGCCGGGCACGACCTCGCGCGCGCGCTGGAAGATGGCCTGCGCGAGCAGGTCGCCGCGAGACGCACTCTCCTGCAGGCTAATCCGCGCCAGCGCCGTGAGGTGGTACGCGGAGAGCGCCACCACGATCACGGCGACGAGCGACGTGACGCCGGCGACCTGGCGCGACTTGATGGACATCTGTCAGGAGGGAGAAGACAGAAGGCAGGAGGGAGAAGGTAGCAGAAGACAGGTGGCGCCGGCCTTGGCGCGTCCTTATTCTCCCGCCTCCGGTCTCCTGCCTCCTGTCTCCTCGTCTTTCATCCGATTCAGCTTATTGTGCAGCGTCTTGAGCGAAATGCCGAGAATTTCGGCGGCGCGGGTCTTGTTGTTGTGCGTGTGGTCGAGCGTCAGCAGAATCAGCCGCCGCTCGGCTTCGTCGACGGTCGTCCCCGGCGTCAGCGTCATCG
>JBOGIZ010000879.1:0-9008 GCA_050747805.1 Vicinamibacterales bacterium
TGAGGGTGAGCGGAAAACGTTGGACCTGAAAGAGGGTGCGCGATGATGCGCGCGCTGCTGCTCGTCCTGCTCGCCCTTTCACCGCTTCAGCAACAGCGGCGGATTGCCGCGGGACCGCCGCCGGCGCCCGGCACTGCCGCGATCGGCGGCCGGGTGCTCGGGAGCGACGGACGTCCGATTGCGCGCGCCGATGTCCGCCTGGCGCCGACGGCGAGGACCGCGCCGATGTTCACGACCACCGACGAAGAGGGACACTATCAATTCACCGGCGTCGCGGCAGGGGACTATCGGATGCTCGTACTCAAGGGGGGCTATGGCACGGCTGCATATGGCGAGCGGCACCCGGGCGGCTCGGGCGCGCTGATCACCGTTCATGACGGACAGACGCTCGACGACATCGATGTCACGCTGATGAAGTACCGCGCGATCGTCGGCCACGTGTACGACGAGAATGGCGATCCCGTGGAAGGCGCCAGCGTTCGAGCGTCGACGATTCAATTCGTGAACGGGCGCCGCGAGATCGTCGACGCCGACGCACGGCTGACAGACGATCGCGGACAGTTCCGAGTGTACGGCCTGCAGCCGGGTGGCTATGTGGTGAGCGCGCTCGTCGGGCAGATCGAGCCTGGGCCAGGCATGGCCGACATGCCTGGCTATGCGGCGACGTACTACCCCGGCTCCACGAACGCGAGCGACGCGCAGCTCGTCGCCGTCGGTGCGTCGAGCGACGCGACGGGCATCGATTTCCGCCTGATGCCGGCCCCGACCGCGCACGTCGCCGGGCATGCGTTCCACGCGTCGGGCGATCCGGTTACCGGCGGACTCGAGATGCGCTCCAGCCAGCGCTCGGGCAGCGTGGCCATTGACGTCGGGGCGATCATCAATGACGGCGGCGAATTCATCTTCCCCAACGTGGCGCCCGGCGAGTATGTCATTCAGGCGTTTGGGTCGCGCGTGAACGCGTCGACCGAAGGCGAGTTCGCGTCGCAGTTCGTCGAGGTCAACGGAGCGGACGTGAACGACGTCTCGCTGCGCACGACGGCGGGCTCGACGGTCACAGGCCGTATCACGCTCGACGGCGATGCGACGATCGCGCCTCACGACGTCGAGCTGGCGCCCGAGCCGGCCGATACCGATCGCGCGCCCTTTTCCGACGGCGCGATCGCGCATCTCGAGATTCACGACGACTGGACGTTCACGGTGGCGGGCCTGCACGGTCCGCGGCTGTTTCGCCTGACCTCCGCGCCCCCCGGATGGATGCTGAAGGCGGTCTACATCAACGGCGTCGACGCCACCGATCAGCCGCAGATGTTCGGCACCGATTCCCAGTCGTCGAACCGCGTCGAGATCGTGTTGACGCCGAATGGCGCCGAAATCACCGGCACGGTGGTCGACGATCGAAATGCCCTGGTGTCGGAAGCGAACGTGATCGTGTTCCCGGCGGATTCGACGCAGTGGTCTACGACGTCGCGGTTCATGAAGACGGCGTCCGTTGCCCGCGACGGGACGTTCGACATTGCCGCGCTGCCGGCGGGTGATTACTACGTCGCGGCGGTCGACCACATCGCAGGCGACGAGTGGCAGGATCCAGCGCTGCTCGATCGGCTGTCGTCGAAGGCCGTCCGCATCTTCGCGGACGAAGGGCAGAAGACGCCGGTCACGCTCACGCTCGTCAGTCGCTGATCGAAAAGCACGCGCGCGCCGTATGAAACCAGCAGGTGGGTCCTGGCTCGTGGACATCGCGGCGCAGCCGCGTCGCGGGCGGGAACGGCGCTTTTGCCATCGCCTGCCCGAGGGCCGTATTCGCCGCCGCGTCGCGCAGCCCGATCGCAGAATAGATCGCGACGAATCCGACCGTTCGTACGGCGAACGCATCGGCGGTGTCGCGTGTGATCAGCATCATGAAGCCCTTCCCGATCGTGGCACCCATCGCCGGCATCGAGGCGGTGAGCGGCAGCATCAGGCGGCCGCGTGGCGCGAGCGCGTCGAGCCATTCGTCGCGCGGGTGCGTGACGCCGGCATTCACCAGGATCGCATCGAAGACGTCGGTGGCGGGCAGAGCAGTGGCATCTCCGTGCAGGACCTGCACCCAGGACATCGCGGCGAGATTCTCTCGCGCCGCGGCCGCCAGCGCATCGTCCACTTCGATGGCCACAACGCGGCCCGCGGGACCGACTGTCTGCGCCATCACGGCGCTGTAGTACCCGAGTCCGCAGCCGACGTGGAGGACACGGCCGCCGGGTTTGAGATCGAGCGCGTCAATCCATGCGGCCAGCGTCGCGGGGTGCCCGTTGAACAACTGGCGCGCCGGATCGATCGCGATGCCGATGTTGTGATACACACGCGCGGGGTCGTCGTCGCTGGTCACTCGCGGCTGCGCCGGCGCCCCGGGCACGAAATCGTTCAGACTCAGCACGGTCCAGGGACCGGGCGGCAGGAACCGCTCGCGCGGGACCGCCGCAAAGGATTCGAGAAGCCCAGGCGAGCGGAACGCGCAGACGGCGTCGAGTTCCTCGGCATAGAATCGGCGGCGAAGGAACAGTTCGAGTGTGCTCATCGCGGCGACCTTGTGTCGGTCTTTCGTTTTCGCGCCGCGTTGCGGCGGACGGCGAGTGCGCCCTTGCGCTCCGGCCGCGCCTCGGCAGTCGCGCGCTCGGCGGCGTTGTCGCGGCCGACGTTCACGATGTCGGGCAGGAAGATCGTCCGGACGCCCGTATTCCAGCCGTACTGGTGCCTGCCCGCTCTGCCCGGAATGAATCGCGCCTCGCCCGATTCGTTCAGACGCTTGAGAACGGTATGTACCGCGGCGAGATCGTTTGCGTATTTTGAGACGTCGAACCCGATCGCGAGCAGCCGATCGCGGACGTCGACCGGCGTCATGGGCACGCCCGACCGGAGGATGAGCCGTACCGCGTCCGTAAGGCCGAGCGGCACCGTCGGCGCGAGGCCGAGCAGCCGCGAGAGGGTGCCGATCGTCTGGGCGAGCTCACCCAGACGCCGGTCGATGCCGCGACGCTGCTCGCCGAGCGTTTCATACTCGTGAACCGCGCCGTCGAGCGCGCGGCGATAATCGGCGTCGGTCATGGATTATGCACAGAATTAAACACAACGTGTAAGTCGTGTCAAGTCCGCGCGCTTGGTGTCTAAGATTGCCTCGAGTATCTGGAGCCCGAATGAGTGGCACTCATCGAATAGGGCAATCGATCGCGGCGATGACGGTGTTGTGGGGGCTCGCCGCCGGATGCGTGAACGTGCCGGTCCAGGTCGGTCCCGATCCCTTCACCGCCGGACGGATTGCGGCGGGTTTCCATCGATTGATCGATGAAGGCTGTTATCTCTGCCTGAGGGACGCGGTGCGGCAATACGCCGCGCTCGATCCGGGCATGAAGGAATCGCCGGCGATTCAGGATGCCGCGGCGCAGGCCGCGCTCTTGTTCGTCATGCGCACGAAGGAGCTCAGCGTTCCGGTCGATGACGACTGGCGAAGCGCGCGGGCGCTGCTCGACGGGCGCGCGGCCGAGTCGTCGGACTACGCCTTGTACGCCAGGATCGCGGACGCGATGCCCTGGAACGCGATCGGCGTCGGAGAGGATTTCGTGGACGCCGAGCGCGGAGGCCGCCCGTGGCCGTCGCAACAGCTGCAGGACGAGTGGCGCCTGGAGCTGGCCGCGCGATGGCCGACCGACGAAAATGCCGCCTACATGTTTCTCGCGGTCGACTGCGAATTTCGTCCACAGACACGCGTCGACCTGACGCCGGTCAGAGACCGTTATGCGTCTGTTCCGCTCATCACGTACCGCTGGGCCTCGTGCGAGCCGGCCGGGCAGACGACGCTCGAGGCGATTAGCGCGCGCCATCCTCGCTTCTACGAGGCACAGTACGCGCTCGCGAGCGATGAGCTCCGCGCGCGCAAGTTCGACGAAGCGGAGGCGAACGATCTCGCGGCATGGCAGGGGATCCCGCGCTTCACGGAAGCCGGAGTCTCGGCGGCCGACCTGTCGATGACGGAGGAGCAGTTCGACAACGCGGTGCAACTCTACGACGCCGTGCTCGCGGTGGTGAGCACGCATCGGCGTGCGCTGCTCGGCAAGATCACCGCGCTCAGCTATCTGGGACGGCATGAGGATGCCATCGCAGAATCTCATCGGTTAATCGACATGGGCACCTGGCTGCTGGGCGACGGCTATTACTGGCTCGGCTGGAACGAATACGAGATCGATCGCCTCCCGCAGGCGCTTGACGACGCGCAGAAGGCGCTGACGTACGATTCGAGCGCACGCGTGCACTTTCTGAACGGCCTCGTGTTCCTCAAACAGCGCGCGCTCCCGGAGGCCAAGCAGGAATTCCAGAAGACCATCGACGGCGACGCGGACGCCTGCGACGCGATGCTCGACCTGGGGCAAGTCAATGCGATGCTCGCGGTCTGGGGCGAAGGCGCCGTGTCGTTCGCGAATGCGACGGGCTGTTACGTGAAGGCGGAGCAGGCGCTCGCCTTGGAGATTGTACGGCTCCGGCAGCAAGGAGACGCCCGCGCGCTCCGCGTGGCGGGGCATCGCGCCACTGAGCTGAACGATACGAAAGACAAGCACGCCGCGGCATTGTACGGAGCGGCGGTGAGCTACGCCAACACGGGTGACCGCACCCGTGCGGTCACGTTCGCCACTGAAGCCGCTGGGTTTAGCGGGTACGCCGATCGCGCAAGAGCGCTCATCGCGCGCCTGCAGGGCGGCTCGTAATCTCAGGGACGCTCCGCTCCCGCTCTCCTCGGGATTGGTCAGCTGATCCGAGTGCGTCCGCGCGCACTCGCGGCGAACCGAGGGCTGTGTCACAATAGCAGACACACTCTTCCGGCTCCCAGGGTCCCTGAAAGCGAGGTTGGACAGTGGAATTATTTGCCCCGATGCACCTGCTGCTGGTGCTGGCGATCGCGCTGCTCGTGTTCGGCCCGAAGAAGCTGCCGGAGCTATCGCGCGGGCTCGGTGAAGCGATCCGCGGGTTCAAGACGGCGATTCGCGAAGAAGAGCAGAAGCCCACGCCGCCGCCTCCGCCTCCGGCGATGAACGCGTCCGCGCAGGCCCCGACGCAGCCACCGCCTCCGCAGAACCCGTCTGATACGACCCGCAACTGACGGCGTGTCGGCTGGGTCGATTCGTCGATGATGTCGACGGGTGAGAAAGCCGCGCCGGGTTATAATCACCGTTCGCGCCCGCTTCGGCTTCGAGAGCCGTGGTCCCTTCGGCGCGGTCAGTCGAGAGTGGGCGGCTAGCTCAGTTGGGAGAGCGCCGCGTTCGCAACGCGGAGGTCGGGAGTTCGAGCCTCCTGCCGTCCACCAATCCTTTTCCCGAATATCGCGAGAAAACGGCCGGAAATCGCTAAGACGCGACGCCGTCGCCGTTTGCTCCGATAGCCCGGTTTGGGGCCGTTTAGCCCCGATTCAGCCGTTCCCATTCCCGGTACATTCCCGTAAAACCCAAGACCACGTTCCCCAGCCGAGCGCCAGCCTCGGCGGACGAACTCGCATCGCTCGTCGAAACCGCGTTCGTCGGCGAAGTCCACGAGCAGCCGGAGGTAAACATCCGTCAGGCCCCGGGTCGGATGCCGCGACCGAGACCGACAATCAATATAATCATTCGCCATGCCGAAGGCCCTCTCCGTTTCCGCCTTCGCCCTCATGGCGGTGGGGCTGGGCTTTCTTGTACAAGACGAGCTGCGCACGCTCCTGCACTTCAGGAAGATCGGCGCCCTCTCCATGCCGATGGCATGGGCGGTCTCGGTTCAGGTGCTCGCCATCCTGCTTATGATGTGGGCCCGGGTGACCTTCCGCGCCCGCAGCTTCCATCTCGCAGCGAATCCGACCGAGGGCGGTCTGGTGACGACGGGGCCCTACCGGTTCATCCGGCACCCTATTTACACCGCCGCGTGCTTCATCGCGTGGCCTGGGGCGATCCTGATCCACACGCCGGCCGCGTTCGTGGCGGTCGCGCTCGTGACCGCCGGAGCGGCAGCGCGCATCCTGTCGGAGGAGCGTCTGGTCGCGGAGCGATACCCGGAGTATCGCGAGTACGCGCGTGCGACGCGCCGGATGATTCCCTGGGTTTGGTAAGAGCTCAGACGCTTTCAGGAGCCCTACGCGATTCGGCTGCACCCGCACGATGAAGGCCAGACGGAAATCGACGCGGAAGAAGATGCGATGAGCCGCGACGTCCGGCTGACTGTCGCGGTCGCGGGAGTGCTCAGCCTCGCGTGGCTAGCGGCTCACTTCCATGTGCACGGTGGATGGGTCAGCGCCGCCTTCGCCGGACTCGGAGCCTTCTTGTTTCAGTGGATTCGGTCGAAACCCGATACCGACCGCCGGTAGCGCTTGCGTGTGCGAACGGCACAATTACCAACTGCGAAGACCTTCCCCCTGTTGTCAGCGCTCGACTCTGCGTTCTGCGTTCCTGCGCCGCTGACGCGCATACTCGACCGGGTCCATACCCCGCACCCAGGCGTCGAGCTCCCGCACGTCGAAGAGGCGAAGACGACCTCGATGATGGCACCCCGGCGTCTGAAGGCCGTGGCCTCATTTGCCCGGTAGCTTGGATGGTGCGACGATTTGTGCAGAGACCCGCGCGAAAGGGAGGCTCCGCATGGAAGCCATTACCAATCTGATCGTTGCCGGGGTCGCGGGTGGACTGGTTTTTCGCCCTCCTGCTTCTCGCATTCCGCCGAAATCACGCCGGCGTGTCCGGTTCCGTTCCCAGCGTCCCGAGTTCCGCCGACATCATCGACATTTCGCGGATACAGGTGGCAGGAGTTGGTGGGCTCGGGCTCGTCGTAACGGCCATCGTCGTCGCGATTTTTCTGCCGCCTGTGCGGGTGGCCCTTGCCATCGGCGTGACCTTGGGTGCGCTGCTTGGCGTGGCCTTGATTGTCCGTCGAGCGTGACGCGCAAGCTCGGTCACGAACCCGAGCGACCGTCCGGCTGTCTAGAAATGCTCGTCCAGCGCGTCGGCGAGTGCACGAAACCGATCGGGCTGGCGATGCGACAATTGTTCGAGGTTCTGGAGCCTCCACCGGATGGCCGGCAACTCCTGAAGATGCGGGATGCCGAGGAGCGACCAGTCCGGTTGCGCGCGCACGAGCGTCCGCAGGAACTCGCGCTCGTTGGCATCGAGTGTCGCGGGCAGCTCGCGGAACAACCGCTCGCGTGTCTCGAGGAGCGCGTCCAACGTCACCGGCTCCGTCGTCATGCCGACGAACGATCCCGCGTACGCCAGTTGGATGTCCTTCCTGGCCGGGAACAGGACTTCGTGGATTGTGCGATTGTGGCTGGCGAGGTACACGACGAAGGCGCGCCTGATCGCCGGCGTGACGCCGCCATGCGCGAAGAGCTCCATCACATCGAAGAGATCGCGGGGATGTTGGCGATCCAATGAACCCCACTTACCTGGCTACCGGACGGTTGCTGACGGAGATTGCGCCCGTCGTATTCGACGGCTGCAGCACCAGGAGGCCCTCTTTCGAACGACCCACCCATCGCTGGTCGCTGCCGGTGGGCAGTCGTTTGGGATCAAGCTTCGCAGCCCAGGGGAGATTGAGTTCGCGCCCCAGCGTGAGGCAGAGTCGCACAGTCTTGACCTGCCGGCATCGCTCGAGCAATTCCTGCAGCACGGCGGCTCGGAGAGTTGGCGTTCCCTCCAGAAGGTCGCGTGATTCCTGGAGAGGTTGTCGAACGCCGACTTCGCTCAACAGCTCGAGGAGCGCGCGCTCTGGATCGGACACGAGCGGGCCGTCGGGCTGACGTTGGAAGCGCGACACGCGGAGGAGCGCTTCGGGCTGTTCGTCGAACAGGCGGAGTCGGTGGTAGCTACTCGGAAAACGTTTTGTGAACCACGGCGGCAGTGGGGTTGACGCCCACCCATAGAGCTGCAGTGTGGGCTGCTGGGCGACGTTGTGTCGAACGCCGTGCCAGTCGAGCGCTGATTTGCCGCCGACGTGCAAACCCTTTAGGCGGCGCTCCAAGAGCCGCAGGCTGGGGTGCAGTTCGAGCGGCGTGTCGGGGCGAGCGAATACGCCACGCGCAAGGCGCGTGAGCCAGCCCGAGCGCACGTAGTGGACGGCGAGGTCGGCCGATACGCCCAGGCCCGCCATGTCACCTGAGGTCACCGGGCTGCCCGGCGGGACCCTACCGTAGAGATGTTTTAGCGTGCTCATAGTTGTCGTAGCGAGGCTACGATTACATAGCATATTCTAAACGTTGTGTTTCTAAAAGTCACTGTTGTCGTAGTGTGGCTACGACTGCATCCTCGCACCGCCCGATTTGCCGCAGCTCGATCGCGAAGCGCGGCTCGCGGAGGCGATGGCCACGCGCCGGTAGCCGGCGTGTGAGATGCCGCGGCAGTGTGGCCTGGTGACTGGGACAGTGGCCGCGCTGCAACAAACCGCCCGGCCATGTGTCAGACGTCTGAAGCCCGGATCGTCCGGGCGGGGAGGCCGCCATGTTCCGACGGGCCCGGACCGTCGTCCTGATCCTCATCGTGCTCGGCGCGTTTGCGCCGGCATCGACCGATATTCGCGCGCGGGAGGCGGCCACCCTCCAGGCCGGCCCGCAGGAGAGCGAAATGCCGGGCGTGACGAGCGAGGTCGCGTACCTGCGGCAGTACAACGGGGCGCTGCACGCCGGGATCCTCTTCAAGAACACCGGCGCGCGCGAGGCGACCGGCGGCGCGATCGCGTTCAGCGCGTTCACGCTCGTCGAGAACGGCCACAAGCATTTTCCGCTCAAGGACGCGGACGGGCACTACCTCGCGGGGCCGATCTCCGACTGGAACGGCGGCGGCCGCGTCTTCCCGCACGTCGCGGCGAAGAGTCAGCTCCTGGTCTGGGCGATGTTCGAGCCGATCGCCGCGCCGGCCGTGGACGTCTCGCTCCCGCTGTCGCAGCCGTTCCAGGCCGTGCCGATCGCGGACGCCGCTCCGGCGTCGGCGGACGTCGGCACCGCAGCCGGGACGTTACGTGCGTCGCTC
>JBOGIZ010000880.1:0-1717 GCA_050747805.1 Vicinamibacterales bacterium
GGTCGCTCGGCTCGGCGGTGGCCGTCGATCTCGCGTCGCACGTCGAGTCCGCGGCCGTCATTCTCGAAGGCGCGCCCGCGTCCGTGCTCGCGATTGCCGAGATACGCTATCCATGGGTTCCCGTCAAACTGCTGCTGAGGAATCCGTTCGAATCGATTCTCAAGATCGGCGGCGTCCACGCGCCGGTGCTGTTCCTGCACAGCCCTGAGGATCAGGTCATTCCGATTGGCGAAGGGCGCCGCCTCTTCGATGCCGCACGTCCGCCGAAGCAGTTTGTCGAGGTGACCGGCGGCCACATCTATGCGAGCGAGCGGGACCCGCGATTTTTCGCCGCGGTGCAGACGTTTCTGGCGCAGTACGGGCTGGTGGGAAAAGCGACCCGGAACGAACGCGCGGGGACCTGACGAGGCACGGTGGTTATGCAGATCACCGCAACGGTTGCGATCGACGATTCGGAGATCGAGGAGCGGTTCGTCCGCGCCTCCGGACCTGGGGGACAGCACGTCAACAAGGTCGCGACGGCCGTGCAGCTGCGGTTCGATGTCGCACGGTCGCGATCGCTCGCCGATGATGTGAAGACGCGGCTGGTTGCGCTCGCGGGAAGCCGCGTGACGGGCGAGGGCGTCCTCATGATCGACTCGCGTGCGTTTCGCACGCAGTCACAGAACCGCGACGCCGCTCGCGAGCGGCTCGCGACTTTGATCCGGCGCGCGCTCGTCGCTCCGAAACGCCGTAAGCGCACGAAACCGACGGCCCGCGCGCGGGAGCGGCGGCTCGAATCGAAGAAGCGACAAAGCGACATCAAGCGAGAGCGACGTCGAGGGTCCGAAGATTAATGCGGGCAAAAGGCGAGACCGTGACATACGAAAAGCTGAGTCGCGGTCTCGTCAGGCGTTGCCGCGTCAGCGATCCGAACCGTGTGTGTCGATTTTCTCCGGGCGAGCCGCGGGATCGTCGATCGGGTTCAGGTCGCGGTCCAGGCGACTGTCGTCCTTACCTGTCGCTTCACTCATTTCTGACTCGATGTCCGGCTCTTCGCCGAGTGAGTCGTCCGGCGGCATGTCGCGTTCCTGCCGACGGCGTGCGGCTTCGTCGTTTTTCGGCTGCATGCAACCTCCTCCAGGCTGTTCGCGCATGCAACGCGCACGCCCCCTAGAATAGACGTAGGGCGGAGCGGATTTATGGCTGACCTGAAAGACACGGCACGGCTTCGATCGGCAGAGCTTGATGAGAGGCAGGTGCCGCGCGGCGATGCGCGGCTCGGCAGGTTCTGTCCGCTTATCGCGGGCGAGCCGATCCAGACAGGCCATCCGTTCGTCGTGCCGAGTCCGTACGACGGATCGGCGGTCGCGTCTGTGGATCGCGCTGGTCCTGCGGAGATCGAGCGGGCGATCGCGGCGGCGGTGCGCGCGTTCGAGGTCACGCGCAGGCTCCCCACCTGGAAGCGCGCAGCGGTGCTCGAGGGGATCAGCGCAGCGATCGCGGCGCGGCGCGACGAATTGGCGCAGACGATCGCGCTCGAGGCAGGAAAACCCGTCAAGACCGCGCGCGTCGAAGTGGACCGCGCGGTGTTCACGTTCAAGGTCGCCGCGGAAGAGACGAAGCGGATTCACGGCGAGATCATTTCGCTCGACTGGCTGCCGGGCACCGAAGGACGCGAGGGCTTCGTTCGCCGCGTCCCGCTCGGGCCTGTCGCCGGCATCACCCCGTTCAACTT
>JBOGIZ010000881.1:0-5290 GCA_050747805.1 Vicinamibacterales bacterium
GAGAAGTACAGGTACTCGAACTCGTGATCGCGCGGAAGCTCGGCGAGCACCATATTCGGCGTGACCCGATTGTAGATGCTGGGAATCGAGACCGCCCGCGGGCCGATGTCGGGCGCCACGCGCAGGTCCATCAGCACGAGCCCCGCCAGCAGCGCGCACGTGATCGTCTGCGCGCGGCGCGTTTGTCCAAGTCGCAGGATTCGTCTGGCGCCAAATGCCCCGAGCAGGGCGAGGGCGCAGCCGACGATTGCGCTGAAGCGCGCCGGTACCCGCATGCCGCGGAACGCGGCCGAATGGTCGTACAGCGCACCGTAGGTCAGGCCTTTCAATCCGAGTGACCAGTCGAACGCCGCCGCACCCGACACGAGCAGCGCGATCGACGACGCGCCGAGCGGCGGGACGGCGCCGGCGGCTGCCAGCGCGACGGAGCTGATGCCGGGCATCAGCTCGCGCTCGCCCCGATGGTTCGTTCGCGACATCCAGTGGTACGACGCGAGCCGCCAGTGCGCGTGGCCGTAGTCCTGCGGATCGGCGCTGCCCGCCATCACCTCCGCTCGCCCGCGTTCACCCCGGATCGCCAGGCCTTTAACGTACGGAATTCCAAGCAGCAGCAGCGCAGGCACGAGCACGGCGAGCGTTGCCGCCGCGGCGGCAAGCGCACGCGACGGTCGCACGCGCCAGCCGATCGCGACGATGAGCAGGAAAGGCACCAGGAAAGAAAACAGCATCACGCCGACGTACATTGAGGCGAGCCACTGGGCTGCCAGCGCCGCGCCGAAAAGCATGCCGCGCCGCCAGTCGGGCGCCGCCAGCATCCGCAGCGCCGCCACAAGGGCGAGCGGCACGAACATCAGCCACTGCAGTTCGAGATGGCTGTAATGCTCGGCGTGGAAGGGATACCACGCTCCGACGAGCGCGGCCACCAGCGCCGCCCGCGGATCATCGGTCAGCCGCCACGAGGCGTAGAAGAACGCGAGACCGCATGCCGGAATGGCCAGGATCGTCAGAAGGTTCGCGACGATCAGAGGGTCGGCGCCAGACACGATGAACGGCGCGCCGATGATCGCCTCGAGCAGGGTTGAATCCGAAAACGTCAGGCTGAGCGGAAGCGGATAGAACGTGTTTCCGTCAAAGAGATGCCGCGGATCGGTGACGAGCTGGTGCGCGACGCGCGCGATCCGCCAGGCCGAAAATAGCGGATCGCCCGCGTCGGGCACCCACCGCGGGTGAAGCAGGTGCGGCACGATCCAGACCAGGGATCCCGCCAGCGCGGCGGCCGCATACAGGCGCACCTCGCGCCCGGCGCGGGCCCGCGCCGCGAATCGTCGACGCTCGGCTTCGAGAATGCCGCGATCCGGGCGGGGCAGCAGGGGCAGCAGCGGCGCGCGGCCGGCGGCCAGGAGCCGGAGCGCGATCAGCGTGAGGGCAATGGCGTCGACCCGGACCGCGCTTCTGACAGACAGCCGAAACGCGCCCAGATGGACGCGCGTCGGCCCGCCGAAGGCCACGACGATTGCCGCGCCCGCCCCGAGAATCACGGCGGCGTCAAGCAGCGTGATCGCATAGGCGCGCCAGCGCGCGGAAACGGTCATGGGGCGATGCCCACTCAAGGTATCATGTGTCCATGCCGCATAAGCTGCTGCTGGCGGACGACAGCGTCACGATTCAGCGCGTCATCGAGCTGACGTTTGCGGACGAGGACGTGCAGGTGATTGCCGTCGGCAACGGGCAGGACGCCATCGACCGCGCCCAGCGCGATCGGCCCGACATCGTCCTCGCCGACGTCGGCATGCCCGAGCGCAACGGATATGAGGTCGCGGCGTTCATCAAGGGCACGCCAGCGCTCGCGAACATTCCCGTTGTGCTGCTGACCGGCGCGTTCGAGCCGATCGACGAATCGCGCGCGCGCGCGGTCGGCTGCGACGGCGTGCTCGTGAAACCGTTCGAGCCGCAGCTCGTAATCAGCCGTGTGAAGGATCTGCTCGCCGGCCGCCAACCTTCCGGCATGTGGAGCAGCGCCCCGGTTGCGCAGGGGCCCGTACGCGCCGCGGCGCCGCCGGCGGAGCGACGCGCGGCGGCCGACGCGCAGCCCGATCCGCTCGAAGCGTATTTCGATCAGCTCGACGCGGCGTTCGCATCCGCGGGAACCGGACCGGCCCTGTCGACGCCCGCCCAGGCGCGCGAAGGCTCCGCGTCCCAGCGTACCGAGCCGGTGCCCGTGGCCCGGCGTTCCGCCCCGACACCGACACCGGCGCCCGCGCCTCCGCCCGCGGCGGCGCCGCGCCCCGCCAAGACCGAGGATCTCGGTTCGTGGGATCCAGAATTGAGCGGCGACCCGTCGCGCCCGGCGCCCGTCGAAGTGCTCACATTTCCGCGCGCCGTGCCCGATCATCCCGCGCATGCGCCTGGGCCCTCGACTGCCGTCGACTCCAGAATGCAGTCGCAGGAGTTTTCCGCTGCTTCACCAGCGCCGTCCGCACCGGCTGCGCCCGCGCCGCCGTCTCTCGTCGACGCGTTCGCGGCCCTGCTCTCGGCCGAAACGCGGACGAAGCTGTCGGCTTCGTCGGCATCCACCTCAACGTCGGCTCAATCTGTTCTTGGCGACGATGCGCTGATCGGGGCGGTCGCCGAGCGCGTGATTGCGCGGCTGTCGGAACAGTCTCGTCCCACGATTCTCGACGTGGCGGAACGCATCGTTCGCGAAGAAATCGATCGCATCAAGAGGGATCCGTCATCGACCTGACGCTCCATCCCATTCGTGTGCCGGAGAAGCCCGCGCTCGAGGGGCTGGAACGGAAATGGATGGCGCGATGGGAAGAGGCGGGCACGTATCGCTTCGACCGTTCTCGGCCACGCGCGCAGGTGTACGCGATCGATACGCCGCCGCCCACCGTCAGCGGCTCGCTCCACGTCGGGCACGTCTTCTCTTACACGCACACCGACGTGATCGCGCGATTTCACCGCATGCGCGGCAAGGCGGTCTTCTATCCGATGGGCTGGGACGACAACGGCCTGCCCACCGAGCGCCGCGTGCAGAACTACTACGGCGTGCGCTGCGATCCCTCGCTGCCGTACGATCCCCAGTTCACGCCGCCCGCCGCGCCCGGCAAGCAGCCCGTCGCCGTGTCGCGTCCGAATTTCGTCGAGTTGTGCAGCCGGCTGACGGGGGAAGATGAGAAGGCCTTCGAGGCGCTGTGGCGCCATCTCGGGCTGTCGGTCGACTGGAGCATGACCTATGCGACCATCGGCCGCCGCGCGCGGCGCGTGTCCCAGATCTCGTTTCTCCGGCTGCTCCATCGCGGTCTGGCGTACCAGCTCGAGGCGCCGACCCTCTGGGACGTCGATTTCAGAACGGCGGTCGCGCAAGCCGAACTCGAGGATCGCGAACAGCCGGGCGCCTATCATCGGATTCGTTTCGCGAAGCACGTCGGCTCATCGAGCGGGGCCGCTGAACACGATTTCGTCCACATCGAGACCACGCGGCCGGAATTGATCCCTGCCTGCGTCGCGCTCGTCGCGCATCCTGACGACGAGCGATACCGGCGGCTCTTCGGGACCGAGGTGCGGACGCCGCTCTTCGGCGTGCGCGTGCCGGTTCTCCCGCACCAGCTCGCGGACCCCGAAAAGGGATCCGGCATCGCGATGATCTGCACGTTCGGCGATGTCACAGACGTCGTCTGGTGGCGCGCGCTGTCGCTGCCGGTGCGCGCGATCATTCAACCGAACGGCGCTCTCAAACCGATTGCCTGGGGCGACGCCGGCTGGGAATCGGCGGACCCCGCGCAGGCGCAGCAGGCCTACGACCAGCTCGCGAATCTTTCGGCGATCAAAGCGCGTGCGAAGGTCGTCGAGCTGCTGAAGGCGACCGGCGATCTCATCGGCGAGCCGCGTCCGATCACGCACGCGGTCAAGTTTTTCGAGAAAGGCGACCGGCCGCTCGAGATCGTCACGAGCCGTCAATGGTTCATCAAGACGCTCGCCTTCCGGGACGTGCTGCTGGCGCGCGCGCGGCAGATGGTATGGCATCCGGCGTATATGCAGGCGCGCCTCGAGAACTGGATCAACGGGCTGAACGGCGACTGGTGCGTCAGCCGCCAGCGCTTCTTCGGCATACCGTTTCCAGTTTGGTATCCGGTGCTCGCGGACGGTACGCGCGACTACGCGCATCCGATCGCGCCGCCCGAGGCGCGGCTGCCGATCGATCCGTCAACCGACGTGCCTGACGGGTTCACCGACACGCAGCGCGATCGGCCCGGCGGGTTCAGCGGCGACCCGGACGTCATGGACACGTGGGCCACCTCGTCGCTGACGCCGCAGATCGCCGGACGTTGGGACGACGACGCCGATCTGTTCGCGCGTGTCTTCCCAATGGATGTCCGGCCGCAGGCGCACGACATCATCCGAACGTGGCTCTTTTCGACCGTGCTTCGCTCGCACCTCGAGTTTGACGAGCTGCCTTGGAGCAACGCCGCGATCTCCGGCTGGATTCTGGACGCTGATCGCAAGAAGATGTCCAAATCGAAGGGCAACGTCGTGACGCCCATGGCGCTGCTCGAGGAGCACGGCTCGGATGGTGTGCGCTACTGGGCGGCGAGTGCGCGGCCAGGTGCGGACACGGCCATCAGCGTCGACCAGATGCGCGTGGGGCGACGTCTCGCGATCAAGCTGCTGAACGCATCCAAGTTCGTCCTCGCGAATCCCGAGCCCGCTGGGCCCGTCACGGCGGCGGTCGATCGCGGTTTGCTCACGCTCGTCGGTCGCCTCGTGCGGGAGGCGACGCAGGATCTCGACGATTACAACTACGCACGGGTACTCGAGCGCAGCGAATCGCTCTTCTGGTTCTTCTGCGACAACTATCTCGAGCTCGTGAAGTCGCGCCGCTACGGTGACCATGGGGCCGCCGGCGCGGGCTCTGCGAACACGGCGCTTCTGACCGCGCTCTCCGCGCTGCTGCGCCTGTTCGCGGCGTTCCTGCCGTTTGTCACCGAGGAAGTCTGGTCGTGGTGGCATCCTGGCTCGATCCATACGGCCGCGTGGCCCGTTCCGGCCGAGCTGTTCGACCTCGCGAATGGGGAAGACGCGCGCGCCGCGCGCGCGCTGGAGCTGGCTGCGACGGTGCTGGGCGAGATCCGCAAGAAGAAGAGTGAAGAGCAGCGTCCGCTCAAGACTCCGGTTGCGCGCATCGTCGTGCGGCTGCCCGCCGACGACCACGCGCTGCTGTCGGCGTGCGAGGCCGACCTGCGCGCGTCCGGGTTGATCCAGGATCTGATCGTTCAGGACGGCCCCGCAC
>JBOGIZ010000882.1:0-3818 GCA_050747805.1 Vicinamibacterales bacterium
CGTGTAGGGGGGTCCGGCGGGGCGAAGCCCCCCGGAATCTCAATGAATCTCTGGCGCTTCGATTCGCGCATCTTCGACGCGTGCCGCGATGTGCCCCGCTCCGCGCGCGGCGAGTTCGAACTGCCCGAAGCCGTCGGAGTTGCGGTCGCGCGCGGCGTCAGATTCCGTGTGCTGCCGGCGCGCGGTCCCGTGCTCGACCTGTCGCGCCGCACCGATCTGGCGGAACTCGAGCGCCGCCTTCAGCATTTCAGGCCGGCACCGTGAAGCGATCTCGTCACGGTCATCGCGATACGTGCGCCGCGCTCGTCGGTCGTGAGCTCGACCCGCGTGAATCGGCCGCGAAGGCACGCCTTCTTGGAATCGCCACAGGACAGATTCGTGCCGTCGGCGGCGAACCCGACGGCGCGTGGTGGGTGCCGGGCCGTCTTGAAATCTTCGGCAAGCACACCGATTACGCCGGCGGCCGGACGCTCGTCACCGCGGTGCCGAGAGGATTCATCGTCGCCGCGCGCCGACGCGGTGACAACATCGTGCAGGCGATCGACGCCGTGAACGGCGAGACGGCGACGATGGCGACCCACGAGTCGTCGGGCCCGACATCCGGGTGGAGCCACTACGTCGCAACCGTCGTCAACCGGCTGGCAAGGAACTTTCCCGAGGCGCCACTCGGCGCCGACATCGCGTTCGCGAGCGACCTTCCCCGCGCGGCGGGCATGAGCAGCTCGAGCGCGCTGGTCGTCGGCGTCGCCCAGGCGCTCGTCGAACTTTCGGGAATCGGGCAGTCGCCGATGTGGCGCGCGCACGTCGCCACACCGCTCGACAAAGCCTCGTACTTCGCCTGCATCGAAAACGGATCGCGGTTTGAGTCGTTCGCGGGCGACGCCGGCGTCGGGACGCACGGCGGCAGCGAAGATCACGCCGCGATGATCGACGCGCGCGCCGGACAGGTGTCGGCGTTCGCATTCGTGCCGCCGCGGGCCTTCGGCCGCGCGCCGATGCCGGGCGAGTGGTCGTTCGTCGTGGCGGCGTCGGGCATCGTCGCGGAGAAGACCGGCGCCGCGCGGCACGCGTACAACCGCCTCGCGGACGGCGCGCGCGCGTTGTTGGACCTGTGGAACGGAGCCGGGCGAGAAGCGCCGTCGCTCGCGGCAGCGCTTGCGTCGGCGTCCGATGCGGCCGATCGTCTCCGATCGCAGCTGCGGCGGTCGTCCGTTCGCGGCTGGACGTGGGACGATCTCGAGCGGCGGCTCGACCATTTCATCCGCGAAGACGCCCGCGTCGAAGCGGCGCTCGCCGCGTTTGCGGCCGCTGACACCCGCGCACTCGATCAGCTGTCGGCCACGTCGCAGACGGACGCCGAGCGGCTGCTGGGCAATCAGGTGGACGAGACGGTCGCGCTCGCCGCCGACGCTCGACATGAAGGCGCCTTCGCGGCCTGCAGTTTCGGCGCGGGGTTCGGGGGCAGCGTCTGGGCGCTCGTGGAGGCGGGAGATGCCGAACGATTCGCGGCGCGCTGGCACCCGTCCGCCTTCATCGCGCGGCCGGGACCGCCACTGACGGTTCTTTGACAGCTGGCTGGCACCATTTCGAGGGCCGCCGCCAGAAGCTGAGCGCTGTCCCGAAGCCACGCCGTTAACCGGTCGCCGGGGCGACGCGTAGTAACGGAAACACAACAAAATAGGACCCATGCGCGTCTAATTGGCGTCGCACGCCGATCCCCCGGCAACATTCGGCCACCACATATCCACGAACGGACCGTCGACGATGATTGAAGCCCTCCGGAAAGATCTCACGCACGCGCTGCGGATGTTCACGCAGAGCCCGGCATTCACGTTCGCGGCGGTCGCTGCGCTCACGCTCGGCATCGGCGCCAACACCGCGATCTTCTCCGTCGTCAACGCCGTGCTGCTCAAGCCGATCGCGATGCCCGACGCCGATCGCGTCGTCGTCTTCATGAACGTCACACCGGGCGGTTCCGGTCCGGCTGCCTCGCCGGCCAAATTCGAGCACTACCTGCAGCAGACCGATATCGTCCAGGACGTCTCAGCCTTCAACACGGGCGTGATGAACTACACGGGCGGGACGTTCGCCGAGCAGTTTCCGTCGGGACGCGTGTCCGCGAACTTCTTCAAGCTGATCGAAGCGCCTGTCGTTCTCGGCCGCACGTTTACCCCGGACGAAGACAAACCATCCGGCCCGCACGTCACCGTGATTTCGCGCCACCTCTGGGAAAGCCGGCTCAACGCCGATCCGAACATCGTCGGCAAGAGCCTCTCGCTTGGCGGCGACGCCTATACGATCGTCGGGGTACTGGGGAATCTCGACCTGCGTGAATTCGGAAAGACCCCGGACGTCTGGACGCTCTTCCAGTTCGATCCCAACACGACGGATCAGGGCCACTACTTCGAGGTGCTCGGGCGCCTGAAGCCGGGCGTGACGCTGCAGCAGGCCAACGCCCGCATGCAGGCGGCGGCCATCAGCTACCGCGCGAAGTTCCCGACAGCGCTCGGCCCGAAGGCGTCGTTCGGCGTGAAGCCGCTGCGCGACGTGATCGTAGGGTCCGGCGCGAGGTCGTCGCTGATGATTCTGGTGTGCGCCGTCAGCTTCGTGCTGCTCATCGCCTGCGCGAACGTGGCGAATCTGCTGCTCGTGCGCGCAACGGGCAGACAGCGGGAGATTGCGATCCGCGCCGCCATCGGCGGCTCGCGCTGGCGCATCGTCGGCCAGCTACTGACCGAGAGCATGGTGCTGTCGCTGACCGGCGGCGCCATCGGCCTGTTCGTCGGCTGGGCCGGCATCCGCGCGCTGCTCTCCGTCAACACGGCGGGCCTGCCTCGGGTCGGCGACAACGGCTCGCTCGTCGGGCTCGATTGGCACGTCGTCGTTTTCACGCTGCTCGTGTCGATCGCGACTGGCGTGATCTTCGGTTTGATCCCTGCCGTGCAGTCCTCGCGCGTCGACCTGACGACGACGCTGAAGGAATCGAGTGGACGGTCCGGCAGCGGATTCCGCCAGAACAAGATGCGCTCGGTGCTCGTCGTCGTCGAGGTCGCGCTCGCCTCGGTGCTGCTGATTGGCTCGGCGCTGCTCATCCGCACGTCGGTCGCCCTCGGGCACGTCGACCCGGGGTTCGACACGCACAACGTCCTGACGATGCGGATGTCGCTCAGAGGCCAGCAGTACGGAAAGGCGTCTGCGGTCGATCAACTCGTACGCAACGGTATCGAACGGCTCCGCTCGATCCCCGGCGTCGTTCTCGCGAGCGCGACGTGCTGCGTGCCGCTTGAGGGCGGGTATGGATTGCCGTTCAGAATCGTCGGCCGGCCGCTCGACGCCAACAGCCAGGGTCCGTACCACGGCGGCGGCGGCTGGACGACGGTGTCGCCGGGCTACTTCGAAGTCTTCAAGATTCCGGTGAAGCGCGGACGGTCGTTCAACGATCGCGACACGAGCACGTCGACGCCGGTCGTCATCATCAACGAGGCCATGGCGAAGCAGTACTGGCCGAAAAGTGATCCGCTCAACGATCGGCTCGTCATCGGAAAGGGCATGATGAAGGAATTCGCGGCCGAGCCAGACCGCCAGATCATCGGGGTCGTCGGCGACACCCGCAGCGGCGGCCTCGACAGCAATCCGTCACCGGAAATGTTCATCCCGCAATCGCAGGAGACCGACGCCGCCAACGCGCTCAACGTCGGCCTTTCGCCGATGGCGTGGATCGTCCGCACGCGGGTGCCGCCGCAGACGCTCAGCAGTCAGATTCAGGACGAGCTGCGGAAAACGACGGGGCTGCCCGTGTCCGACGTGCAGTCGATGGA
>JBOGIZ010000883.1:0-2948 GCA_050747805.1 Vicinamibacterales bacterium
GCGCGAATCCCCAGCATCGCCGCTGCGCCGAGCAGCACGAGCACTACCAGCCTGGGCACGATGGTCGGGAGCGAGGCGGGTGCGAACAGCGCGTCGAGCGTGCGCGCGTAAGACGAGGTCACGACCGCCGACGCGCCTTGAAAGCCGGCGAACGACAGCGTCAGCCCCGCGAGCGCCGCCAGGACGCCTACCGCGAACAGCACGAGCGGAATGGCAAGAAGCGCCGCCGACACGACCATCGCCCATCCGGCGACGCGCAGCGGCCACCGCCAGCGGTACGCACGCGTGACGGCAGGCTGTTTCCACAGGCCATCGCGCTCCCATAGCCGCTGGCCGCCGTCGACGGCGGCAAACGTCGCGCCGATTGCCCCCGCGCCGCGGCCGGCGACAAGGTCGATCCGAACGCCCGCTTCATTGAGCGCGCGCAGCACGCCCGCATGGTACGCGCCGGCCGTGCCCGTGCCGGTCAGCACGAGCGCCGTGCGAAGCCGCGTCGAGTACTGCACCCCAGGAACTCTATTCGTGAATGGTGACCAGCTTGACGATCTCGAAATGGCGTTCGGCTCCGTTCGGAGTCCGGACCGCAACTTCGTCGCCCTCTTCCTTGTTCAGCAGCGCGCGGCCGATCGGCGAGGCCGTCGAAATGAGTCCGTCTTCCACGCTCGCGTCTTCCGGCATGACGAGCTGATACACGATCGTCTGCGCGGATTCGTCGCGCAGCGTGACGGTCGATCCGAATCCGACCTTCCCGTGCGGGATCTTTTCGAGATTCATGAGCGAGATTTCGCTCACGCGCTTTTGGAGCAGGCTGAGACGGGATTCGACGAGCCGCTGCCGCTCTTTGGCCGCCTGGTATTCAGCGTTTTCACGCAGGTCGCCCAGCTCGCGCGCCCGCTTGATTTCCTTCGGGAGCTCGGTTTTCAGCTCGCGGTCGAGCTGCGCGATTTCTACTTCGAATCGCTTGAGGATCCGCTCCTTCACGGACCCGATGTTAGCAGAAAACGGCGGATAATAACCCCCGATGCACCGTATGGAGCGCGTCACGAGCCGGCACAACGCCCTCGTCAAGCGCTTTCGCGATCTCGCCGGCGCGTCGCGGCCGGGCGATGCGGCGGTCTGCGAGATCCTCCTCGACGGCGAGCATCTCGTGCAGGAAGCGCTCGCGTGCGGTGTGCCGATCGACGTGGCCGCGTTTTCCGATCGTCGCCTCGGCCACGACCAGTCGCCGCTCGCGCAGCTTGCCGCGGACGTAGGAACGCGCGGCGGCCGATCCGTCATCGTCACGGATCAGGTCCTCGCCGCGATGAGTCCCGTCCAGCATCCATCCGGCGTCGTCGCGATCGCATCATCGGCGCCGGCGTCGATGGCGTCGGTGTTCGCAGGCGCGGCGGCGGCGCGCATTGCGCCCGCCCTTGTGCTCGCCGGACTGCAGGACCCCGGCAATGTCGGCGCGATCATCCGCGCCGCGGCGGCGTTCGGCGCCGCTGGCGTGATCGCGGTCGAGGGCACCGCGAATCCTTTCGCGTGGAAAGCCCTGCGCGGCGCGATGGGCGCGACTTTCCGTCTGCCGGTTGCCCACGGCGCGACCCTCGAGGAAGCGATCGAGGCAGCCACGGCCCATCGCGTCGTGGTCGTCGGCGCCGTGCCCCGCGGAGGCACGCCGCTGCCCCACATGGATCTGCGCCGCCCTGCAGCCATTCTGCTCGGAGCCGAAGGGGCGGGAATTTCCGCGGCCGCGGTCGCCGCCGCGCACGAGACGGTTTCGATCCCGATGCTCGCCTCCATTGAATCGCTGAACGTCGCAGTCGCGGCGGCGCTCATCCTTTACGAAGCCACTCGCCAGCGTGGCGCCAGTTAAGGCCTGTCGACGATGAATCTCTTCGACGATGAACCATCGCGGCCGGCGGACGCGGACGCCAGCGCGCCGCTCGCCGAGCGGATGCGGCCGCGCACGCTTGACGAATTCGTAGGACAGGAGGCGCTCGTCGGCCGCGGCCGGCCTCTCCGCGACGCGATCGAGCAGGATCGCCTCCGCTCGATCGTGCTGTGGGGTCCGCCGGGCACCGGCAAGACGACGCTCGCGCGCGTCATCGCCCGCGCCACGCGCGCCCACTTCATCGCGTTCAGCGCCGTACTCTCGGGCATCAAGGAGATCCGCGACGTCATGGCCGAAGCCGAGCTGGCGCGCCGCCGGTCCGGCCGGCGGACGATCCTGTTCATCGACGAAATCCACCGCTTCAATCGGGCACAGCAGGACGCGTTTCTGCCGCGCGTCGAATCGGGCGACATCGTGCTCATCGGCGCGACCACGGAGAACCCCTCGTTCGAAGTGAACTCGGCGCTGCTCTCGCGCTCGAAAGTGTATGTGCTGCGGCCGCTCGACGAAGACGCGCTCGTCGAGATCGAGCGCCGCGCAGTGGCCGACCGCGAGCGCGGACTCGGGGCGCTCGGGCTCGACGTCTCGAAGGAGGCGCTCTCGGCTGTCGCCCGCTATGCCAACGGCGACGCGCGCGTCGCGTTGAACGTACTCGAAATGGCCGCGTCCATGGCTGGAGGCCGCGCGATCGACGCCGCATTCGTCGCGGAGCTGGCGCAAAGCCGAGCGCTGCTCTACGACAAGTCCGGCGAAGAGCACTACAACATCATCTCGGCGCTGCACAAGTCGATGCGCAACAGCGATCCCGATGCGTCGGTGTACTGGCTCGCGCGGATGGTCGAGGCGGGCGAGGATCCGCTGTACATCGCGCGGCGGCTCGTGCGCTTCGCGTCAGAGGACGTGGGCAACGCCGATCCGCAGGCGCTGGCGATCGCCGTCGCGGCGAAAGACGCCGTGCACTTCATCGGCATGCCCGAGGGAAATACAGCGCTCGCGCAAGCCGCGATCTATCTCGCGACGGCGCCGAAGAGCAACGCCGTCTACGTCGCGTACAACGAAGCCGCCGATGCCG
>JBOGIZ010000884.1:0-4552 GCA_050747805.1 Vicinamibacterales bacterium
CGCCGGTGGTGGTGCCGCTCGTGCCCGTCGCGGAGCCGGTCACAACGGTCAGCACCGGCCGCGTCGACGGATCGCTGGCGTCGTTCGAATAGATCGCCTTGTAGGACGTCTTGCTCGAACTGCCTTCGTCGACGAGCACGATGCGGGTATAGCGGGAACTCGGATCGAAGTCCCCGCGCACGACCGCGGCCACCATCGACGTGACGTCGAAGCTCACCTTCGTTCCCGCCGTGCCGGTGATCGTAGCGGTCGCATAGCGGCTGCCCATCGTGCCGCCCGCCTTCGACCACGACGTTCCGCTGCTCCGGTTGTTCCATGTCGCCGAGAACTCGTCGTACGACTGCGTTTCGTAATACGCCGCCAGCGTCCGCGTTTCATCGTCGCTGCCGCTCGCGACCGTGATGGTGAGGGTGGCGGATTTGATCGGGGTTCCCTGCGCGAGGGTGGTGTGGGTGTCGAACTTGAACAGCGCGCGCCGGACGTAATCCGCGGAATCGCTGGCGCGCGTTTCGAGGGTCGGCAGGCTGCCGAAGTTCGTGTTCGCGTAGCTCCCGGCCCGCAGCGTCGTCGCGTTGCCGTTGGTCAGGGTCAGAGTCTGTGCGGCCGCCGTCCCGGCGCCCGCGATGAGCAGCGACGCGCCGATGACACACGCGGCCGCCTGGCTTGTGAGGCTTTTCATCATCGAGGGAACGTCCTCAGTGAAAAGGTTGATAGGGCACACCCGCGCGTCGATTTCGTCAGCGGCTGAGCCGTCGCAACCGAAGGGCTCTGGTGAGTGGACGGCGGCGCTAAGGCAAAGCTGTGACCAGCGGAAAAAAGACCGGAATATCAGAGGAAATGGTTCAGCGCACGGTTTCGCAACTGAGCAGGGGCAGCGGACAGAACTCAGCCGTTTGTACGAATTACAAGTCGAGGTGAGAAAACCCCGCCAACCCGCACATCCTGGATATTGCAGAGTTGTGAATCCAGACAATCGCCACGGATCTGTTCCGTTCAGGCGGGCGCGGTCAAATCTTATGCAGCATGGGAAGACAGGCGCGAGCCTCGGCGTGTGCTTTGCAGAGCTACTGGGCCGGTTGCCGCATGGGTTCACGTCGCCTCCATCAGTCATCCCAGCTCAACGTCGCGCTCGTCGCTCCGACGCTCGGTATCCTCGGCGGCCAGGCAGTCCAGGCGTCGCGGTTGCTCGAGGCGTGGGCTCGAGATCCCGATGTGCACGCGTGGCTCGTTCCTGTCAATCCAACGCCGCCACGGCTGCTTCGGTTCGCCCTGCGCGTCAAGGGCCTGCGCACGCTCGTCACCCAGCTCTTGTATTGGCCGCGCCTGCTTCGCGAGCTTCGCCACGCGGACGCGGTACACGTGTTTTCGGCTTCGTACTTTTCGTTTCTGCTGGCGCCGCTGCCTGCGGTGCTTGTCGCGAAGCTGCTGGGCAAACCCGTCGTCTTGAACTACCGTAGCGGCGAAGCGCCGGATCATCTGCGACGATCCGCGATCGCCCGGGCAACGCTGCGGCGGGTCGATCGCAACGCCGTTCCCTCCCGCTTCCTGCAAGAGGTATTCGGGCAATTCGGGATCACAGCCGAGGTGATCTCCAACATTGTCGATCTCGATCGATTCGCCTTTCGGGCGCGCGAATCCCTCCGGCCCAGGATTGTCTCCACCCGGAATTTCGAGCCGCTCTACAACGTCGCGTGCACCCTGCGCGCCTTCCGGCTGGTTCAAGACCGGTATCCGGAGGCCGAACTGGTGCTCGTCGGCGGCGGATCGCAGGACGGCCTGCTCCGGCGCCTGGCGCGCGAGCTCGATCTCGCGCACGTCACGTTCGCCGGCCGTGTGCCCCCTGCCGCGATCTGGCGGTACTACGCCGACGCCGACATTTATCTGCAGACCCCCGAGATCGACAACATGCCGTCGTCGGTACTCGAAGCCTTCGCGAGCGGCTGCTCCGTCGTGTCGACTGACGCGGGTGGCGTGCCGGCGATTCTGACGGACGGCGTCCACGGTCTGCTCGTCCCTTGCGGCGACGACAACGCGGCCGCGCGCGCCGTGATGCGCCTCATTGAGGAGCCGGGACTCGCACGAATGCTGGCAGAGGCGGCACGCGAGAGCTGCCAGTCTTACGAATGGTCGTCTGTGCGACGGCAATGGTTCGAGTTGTATCGGCGTCTCGCGACGCCGCGCGCGATCCCCGAAACGACCGCGGCATGAACGCGCGCACGGCTCTCCGCCGAATCGTGTCGATGCAGCCGCAGGAGCTAGGTTTCCGCATAGCTGCTGACACGAGAACGCGCCTGGACGGCCTGCGCCATCGCGTCCGCCCGCGCCGCTGGAGCCGACACTCGCTCGCCAAGGTACTGGATCCGGCGATCGCGCCGCTGGTTGCCGACGCGGTCCAAGCCGCGCGCCTTGGGTCGTTCGACGAATCGCAGCAAGCGCTCCAGCAGCGTTTCCGTGAACGAGCGTCCGTGTGGCCAATCGCGGCGCGTCGACGGCAGTCGATCACGTCCGTGGTCGCGTCCACATTTCCACGGGCGGCCTCCCTCGCCCATCGAGAGGCGCTGCGCCTGCTGGAGGGCCGGTGCGATCTGCTCGGATACCAGGATCTGCGGATCGGCGCGCCGCCCGATTGGCACGCCGACCCAGTGCACCGGCGCCGCGCGCCGCGGTGTTTCTCGGCCGACGTCCAGTACCTCGATCCGAATCTCGGCGACCACAAGGTCATCTGGGAGATTAATCGCCATCAGCAATGGCTCACGCTGGGTCGCGCCTACTGGCTGACCCGGGACCAGCGCATCCGTGACGCGTTCGTCACGCAGTTCTCGGATTGGATCGCGAACAATCCTCCGCTCTCCGGAATCAACTGGTCGAGCATGCTCGAGCTCGCGCTTCGATCGCTCTCGTGGACGTGGGCCATCGAATTCTTCGCGGACGAACAGGAGCCGGACACAGCCGGCCAGCGGCCTCCCTGGCTCGTTGATCTGCTCGTCGCGGTCGACGCCCAGCTGACGCACGTCTCGCGCAACCTGTCGCGGTATTTCAGTCCGAACACGCATCTGACCGGCGAGGCGCTCGGCCTGTACGCGGTGTCCCTTGCGCTGCCGGAGCTTCGGCGCAGCGCGGCGCGGGTTGATCTGGGACGCTCGATCCTTCTCGCCGAGGCGAATCGCCAGATCCTGAACGACGGCGGCCACGTCGAGCGATCGCCTCACTACCATCGCTACTCGACCGATTTCTACCTGCTGGCGTTCCTCGTCGCGCGGGCCGCTGACGATCCCGCGGCGCCGGCGTTCGAGCAGGCGCTGCGCGCACAGTCCGAGTACCTCCGCGTCATCGCCGACGACCGCGGCCAGCTTCCGCTCATCGGCGATGACGATGGCGGACAACTATTCCCCTTCGGCGCGCGTCCGTCCGACGCTCGACCGACCCTCAATGCCCTAGCGGCGCTGCTCAACGATCCCGCGCTCGCGGTGAACTCGCTGGGTCCCGAGACGCTCTGGATCGTCGGCGGCGACGTTCAGCCGATGCAGCCGTCGCTTCCGCCAGACGGCACACGTCTGCTCGCCGATTCCGGTTACGTTGTGTCGCGTCAGTCCGGCAGCCATCTGGTGTTTGACGTCGGGCCGCACGGGTATCTGAACGGCGGTCACGGCCATACCGACGCGTTATCGATTGTCGCGACGATTGACGGCGATCCGGTGCTGGTCGATCCGGGAACGGCGACGTACACGATGGATGCCGGCGCGCGCGACCGTTTTCGATCCGCACGCATGCACAACACGGTGACTCTGGACGGGCTGGACTGCGGCGAACCCGCAGGACCGTTCCATTGGCACCGCATCGCGAACGCGCGCGTCCTGCGCCACGAGAGCGCGCTCGGCAGCGACGTCGTCTACGCCACCCACGATGGCTATGCCAGTCGACCCCATGCCCGGATCGTCGTCGCGGTGGAGACCGTCGGATGGCTGGTCATCGATCACATCGCCACGACGCGGCCGAGGGTGGCGGAGGCGTGGTGGCATCTGCATCCGGCGTGGACCGTTTCGATCCGCGGCGGCAATGCCCTGCTTCTCCATGCCTCGGGCCGCCGTTCGAGTCTGGCCTTCGCAGGTGGGACGCTCGGTGCGCTCGACGATCCGTTGCTCTGCGCGTACGCGCCTGAGTACGGCCGGATCGAGCACGCCCCGGTGCTGCGCGTCACGCGCAGCGACACGCAGGCGTTCGCGTTAGCCGCCTTCATTTCGTGCCGCCATGCGAGCGAGGCCGCGACGCTGCGGCCATTGGCGCTCACCAACGCGTCCGACGCAGGCGAGATCGGATCGGGCTGGCGGATCGAGACGGACCGCGCCGCACTCGACGTCTTCGTCGGACCTGGTTGGCCTCAGCCCTGCATCCGACGAGATCGCGCTACGCGAAGGGCCGGAGGGCACCGCCGCGAAGCGGCGGCCCCGAGCGCCAATATATGTGCGGGATAGCTGGATTCGCGGATTCGGATAGACAGGCGCACGCCGCGGAGGCATCGCCGCGTCGCGACGCCGCATTCTCGCTCGTGCAC
>JBOGIZ010000885.1:0-2019 GCA_050747805.1 Vicinamibacterales bacterium
ACTCAGGCGGCGCTAGCGAGCGCGCGCGCTTCCCTGCCCGTCAGCACCTTGTTATAGAGCGGCGCATTCGGTTGCTGCCGACGTCCGCCGTCGACGAGCGACCCGGTGTCGACCGGCGCGAAGCCAAGGTCTTCGATGATGCCGCCGACCGCGTTCTTCGCCGCGGCATCGTCCCCCGCAACAAAGATCGCGTGGCGATCGTCGAGCGGCAGATCCGTGCGCCCGCGGGAGGCGAGGTGCTTGTGCCAGATCGTGTTGAACGCTTTCACGAGCCGCGCCTGCGGAAGCCGCATCCAAGTGGCTTCGGACGACGTGGCCGCTCCGAGATCGAGCACCGTTCCGTCGGCTCCGTACGGATTCATCGCATCGACCACGATCTTGCCAGCGACCGCGTCGGGCGGCGGGAGCGCCTCGGGCGTCCGCCAGGGGACGGCCAGGAGTACGACATCCGCCCACCGTGCCGTGTCGCCGACGCTCATCGCGCGCGCCCGCGGACCGAGGCCTGCGACGGTGTCCGCGAGCGACGCCGGTCCTCGCGAGTTGCTGATCGCCACTTCATATCCCGCGTCGACGAGCAGCCGCGCGACCGTGCCGCCGATCATTCCCGAACCGATAATGCCGATCTTCTGAGCGTCAGCCATTTCGCCATCGTAGTTCACATCCGATCCGGGATTCATGTAGCATGCCTCGCCATGACGCTCACTACCCGCTTCATCACCAGTGCGCTGGTTCTGCCAGAGAGGCCTCATGACATTCGCTGACGTCGTCCCGAACCTCGTCGTAGAGGACATCGATCGCAGCACGGCGTTCTATCGCGACGTGCTCGGCTTTTCAATCGTGACCACGGTGCCGGACGCGGCGCCGTTCGTGTTCGTGTGGCTCAAGCGCGACGAGGTGAGCGTCTTCCTGAATACGGCATCGGCGGTGCGAGAGGAGAACCCGACGCTCGCGGCGCGCGCGCCCGGCGGCACGAATACGATGTTCTTCACGATCGACGCGGAAAGTCCGGGTGCCGGGATCGACGCACTCTTCGCGCGCGTGGCTCCGCACGCGCGCGTGGTGAGGCCGTTGAAGGATCAGTTCTACGGCATGCGCGAGTTCGGGATCGAGGATCCCGATTCGCACGTGATCTTCTTCGCGCAGCGCATCGCGCCGCGATAGAGGCAGTGTGAAACGAGATAGGGTTGCCGCCTGCGAGGCGCGCGAAACGCGCGGCCGCCGACGCGGACGATACTCCCATTCATACGTGCCCGCCGCCGGACGCGACGGGTTTCTGCCGCTCTACGATCCGTTCACGCGCCTCTTCGGATTTCAGCGCGCGCTCCGCGCGCTGATCGACCAGGCCGAGCTGCAGCGCGATCACGTCGTGCTCGACGTGGGCTGCGGCACCGGCACGCTAGCGGTGCTGATCAAACGACGACACCCGACGGTCGACGTGATCGGCCTCGACCCGGATCCCGCCGCGCTCGCGATCGCGCAGCGCAAGGCCGCGAAGGCCGGCGCGGCGGTCCGCCTCGAGCGCGGATTCGGCGATGCGCTGCCGTTCGGCGAGGAACGTTTCGATCGCGTCTTCTCGTCGATGATGTTCCATCACCTGAAGAGAGAGGAGCGGCCGAAGGTACTCGAGGAGATCCGTCGGGTGCTGAAGCCCGGCGGACGGCTGGAGTTTCTGGACTTCAGCGGCGCCCGCCACAGCCTGCTCGGCGGTCTCGTGCACGGACATCAGACGCTGCCCGCCGCCGAAGACAAACTGATTACGCGGATGCGCGAAGCCGGATTTGCTGACGGGAGCCGCATGGCCGAGCGGCGCACATTCTTCGGTCCGATTGGGTTCTACCAGGCGCGGACGTAGCGTCCGGGTGATGAAGGCATCAGTGGTCGTCGACTTGTATTCCGGCGGAAGTGACGATGAAGGGCGCACGCTCCAGCAGATCCTGGCCTGGGATGACGACCGGCTCGAGCGGGCGCACGACTATATCCAATGGCTCTTTCCAACGCGCCAGCCGAGCGGCGTTAATC
>JBOGIZ010000886.1:0-7283 GCA_050747805.1 Vicinamibacterales bacterium
CACCAAGACGCTGTACCTGCGCGTCGACAAGCCGGGCATCGTCCGCGCGAAGGACATCGAGGCGGATGGCGACGTCGAGATCCTCGAGCCCGAAGCGCACATCGCGACGGTCTCCGAGGGCGGCAAGCTGCACATGGAGCTGCGCCTGAAGCGCGGCCGCAGCTACATCTCGGCGGACAAGAACTTCGACGAGGATCTCGGCATCGGCTGGATTCCGGTGGACTCGGTCCACTCGCCGGTGAAGAAGGTGAACTACCTCGTCGAGGCGGCGCGTCTCGGCCAGACCACCGACTACGACAAGCTGACGATCGACGTCTGGACCAACGGCTCGGTGACGGCGCAGGATGCCGTCTCGCTCGCCGCGAAGCTGATTCGCGATCACCTGAACATCTTCATCAACCTCGAAGATGTCGCGGAACAGCCGGCGGAAGCGCAGGCCGACCAGACGGGCCGTTCCGGCGCGCTCAACGAGAACCTCGACAAGAGCGTCGAGGAGCTGGAGCTGTCGGTCCGCTCCTACAACTGCCTGAAGAACGCGAACATCCGCACCATCCGCGAGCTCGTGCAGAAGACGGAGGCGGAGATGCTGAAGACGAAGAACTTCGGCCGCAAGTCGCTCAACGAGATCAAGGAAATCCTTGGCACGATGGGCCTCAGCCTCGGCATGCGGCTCGATCAGCCGGCGGCGCAGGCACAGGAATAACGGCCGGATGGCCGATGATCGATGATCGATGACAGATGGCCGACGCGCGATGCTGATCGCTGGATCTGTCGAACGCGCGGCCATCGGTTATCAGTTATCGGCCATCGGCCATCGGCCATCGGCCATCGGCCATCGGCCATCGGCTATCGGACATCGGACATCGGACATCGAATATCGATCAGGGTTCACGACCATGCGTCACAGAGTAGGACACCGAAAACTCGGCCGCGTCACGGAGCATCGCATCGCGATGCTTCGGAATCAGGCCGAAGCGCTGCTGCGCCACGAACGGATCGAAACCACGGTCCCGCGCGCGAAGGAGCTGCGGCCGTTCGTCGAGCGGATCATCACGATCGCCAAGCGAGGGATCGCGGGCGGCGAGGCGAACGGGCGGTCGCTGCACGCGCGGCGGCTCGTGCTCCGCGACATTCCCAACAAGGATGTCGTCGCGAAGCTGTTCGATACGATCGCGCCGCGGTTCGAAGCGCGGCCGGGCGGCTACACGCGCATCCTGCGCGTCGGCTACCGCCGCGGCGACAGCGCGGAGGTCGCGCAGATCGAACTGGTCGGCAGCGAGTTCAATCCGAACGCCGAATCTGAGAAGAAAACGGCGGCGGCGACGGGCGAGAAGAAGAAGAGCGTTGGCGGACGGCTGCGCGCCGCGGCCGAGCGGCTGCGCGGCAAGCAGAACGCCGAGAGCGCCGAAGGAGAAGCCGAAGGCGCCGAGAAGACCGCCAAGAAGGCCAAAAAGCCGACCCACCGCCACGATCACGGACCCAAGGCCGACACCCGCGGCAAGGGCGCCAAGACGACCGCCCCAAGGAAGGCGGGGGGCTCGTAGTCATTGCCGATTGCCGATTGCCGATTGCCGATCGGCGGATTGGCGATTGGCGAGTGCCGATCGACGGATTGCCGGTTGACGATTTGATTGGCGACTGGCGATTGATTGACGATTGAGAATTGACGATTGGGCCGGCCGCGCTTCGCGCGCGTCGGCCTTTTTCTTTTCGGACCGCCCGGCGTTGGTTTCGAACATCTGCCAGGTCGAGAGGACCTGCAGCACGACCGGAGCATCTCCCGCCAATGTCGCGATCTCTGTGTGGACGAATCGGCAATCGGCAGCCACCAATCGGCAACCCGTCGATCGCCAATCGCCAATCCGTCGATCGCCAATCGTCAATCGCCAATCCGTCGATCGGCACTCGGCAATCGCCACTCGGCAATTCTCAGACTTCCTCTGGCGCCTCCGCTCCTCGTTCCGCCTTCGATGCAGCAATAATCTTCGCGTGGAGATGCGAGGGCACCTCCTCATAGTGGTCGAACTCCATGTGGTATGAGCCGCGGCCGCCGGTGGCGGACGTGAGGTGCTGTTCGTAGGTGAGCATCTCGGCCATGGGGACTTTGGCGCGGACGATCGTGGTCGCGCCGCGCGTATCCATACCGCCGATGCGGCCGCGGCGGCTGTTCAGGTCGCCCATCAAGTCGCCGGCGAAATCAGACGGCGCGTAGACCTCCACGTTCATGATGGGCTCGAGCAGCGTCGGGTGCGCGCGCGACATGCCGTCCTTGAACGCGAGCGACCCGGCCATCTTGAACGACATTTCGCTCGAGTCCACCGCGTGGTAGGACCCGTCAAAGACCGTCGCCTTGAAGTCCACCATCGGATAGCCCGCCAGGAAGCCGCGCAGACGCGAGTCCTGGATGCCCTTCTCGATGGCCGGCACGAACTGGCGCGGGATCGAGCCGCCGAAGATGTCGTTCTCGAACTGGAAGTCGCTGCCCGGCGGCAGCGGGTCGAAGCGCACCTTGCAGTCGCCGAACTGGCCGTGGCCGCCGGTCTGCTTTTTGTGCCGGCCGTGCGCCTCGACCGACGCCTTGATCGTCTCGCGGTACGGGATGCGGGGCAGCTTCAGCGTGACCTCGACGCCGAAGCGCCGCTTCAGCTTCGCGACCGTCACCTCGATGTGCGACTGGCCTTGCCCCGCGAGCAGCAGCTCCTTGGTCTGCGCGTCGCGCGTGTAGTTGATGGCCGGGTCCTCTTCCTGTAGCCGGTGGAGCGACGTGCTGATCTTTTCCTCGTCGCCGCGGCTCTTCGGCTCGATGGCGTACGAGATCACGGCCTCCGGGAACCTGATGGGCGGCATCTTCACGCCGGCATGCTTGTCGCCGATGACATCGCTCGTCTGGGTTTCCTTGAGCTTCGCCACGGCGCCGATGTCGCCCGCCTTCACTTCGGGCACCGCCGTCTGCGTCTTGCCCTGCACGAGGACCAGGTGTCCGAGACGTTCAGGTGCGTCCTTCGTGAGGTTGTGCACGGTCGCGTCCGATTTGAGCGTCCCCGAGATCACGCGGAAGAGCGTGATGCGCCCCGCGAACGGATCGGCGACGGTCTTCCACACGAACGCCGCGGTTGGACCCGACTCGCGCATCGGGAACTCGGCCTCCTCGCCTTCGGGTGTTCGCGCCTTGAGCGGCCGATCGGCCGGCGACGGCACGTAGGCCACGATCGCGTCGAGGATCGGCTGCATACCGATGTTTGCCGCGGCCGATCCGAGCACGAGCGGATACACTCGCGCCGCTGCCACACCACGCTTGAGACCGCCGAGGAGCTCCTCCTGTGTCAGCGTGCCGGCGTCGAAGAACTTTTCCATCAAGGTGTCGTCCGCTTCGGCGACCATCTCGATGAGCGCCTCGCGCGCGGTCTGCGCGACGCCGGCGAGATCTCCCGGCACGTCGCCTTCGGTCATCTTCCCGCTGCCGTCCTGCGCGAACGTATACGCCTTCATCGACACGAGATCGACGATGCCCGTGAAGTGCTTTTCCTCGCCGATCGGCAGCTGCACCGGGACGACGGCGCGGCCGAACACGCTGCGGAGCGACTCGAGCGACCGGTCGAGGCTGGCGCGTTCACGGTCCACGCGATTCAGGACGACGATTCGCGGAATCCCCAGCTCTTCGGTGACCGCCCACACTTTCTCGGTCGACACTTCGACGCCGGCGACCGCGTCCACCACCACGAGCGCGGCGTCAGCCACGCGCAGCGCGGCGCGCGCGTCGCTCAGGAAGTTCGCCATCCCGGGCGTGTCGATCAAATTGATTTTGTGCTTGTTCCACTCGGCGTAGGCCACGCCGGCTGAAAGGGTGTGCTTGCGCGCGATCGCTTCTTCGTCGTAATCGGTAACCGTCGTGCCGTCGTCGACGCGTCCGAGCCGGCTGGCCGCTCCCGCATCGAAGAGCACGGCCGAAATGAGCTGCGTTTTCCCGGACCCGGAGTGGCCGACGAACGCCACGTTCCGGATGCTCGGTGCGTCATAGACCTTCATAGGGATACCCTCCCCGAAGCTTTCAGCTTTCAGCTTTCAGCTTTCAGCTCTCAGCGTCCTTATCTCCGAGACTAGCGGCTAATCCGCTGAGCATACGCTTGATTTCTACAATGCTGAGCGCAAGCTTCTCGTACGCCGCCTCGGGCAGAAGGCCCAAGTCGCGGGCGAGAAGGAAATGATACTCACTTTCGCTGGCCGATCCCAAGGCGATCCGGACGTACCGCCGGAATTCGCGATCTGTGCTGTGCCCGCAACCTTCGGCCAAATTGGCGGGCACCGACGCGACAGCGCGCGTCAGTTGGTTTCTCAAACTGAAGTACAGAGGCGGTGTTTTTTGACCGAACGCCTTGTAGACGTCGATGGTTAATTGGTGAGCTTTGCTCCAGACGTGAAGCTTACGGAAATCCTGCATCGAGTCTCTCCTGAAAGACTGAACAATACAGCACGTGACCCGAACCAGCTGAAAGCTGACAGCTGAGAGCTGTCGCCTACTCGTATCTCAGCGCTTCGATCGGGTCGAGCCTCGAGGCTCTGAAGGCGGGGAACAGGCCGAAGAAAATGCCGATCGAGGCGGAAAATCCGATCCCGATCGCGAACGACCACCAGGGCAAGGACACCGGGAAGCCGGACAGCCAGTGCACGACGAGGCCGATGGAGCTCCCGAAGATGATGCCGATCAGCCCGCCGGCCGACGTGAGGAAGATTGCTTCGACGAGGAACTGCCACAGGATCTCGCGGCGGCGCGCGCCGAGCGCCTTTCTGACGCCGATCTCGCGAGTCCGTTCCGTGACCGAGATCATCATGATCGCCATCACGCCGATGCCGCCGACCATGAGCGCGATCGACGAGATCACGACCAGCGCGAGGAACGTCGCGCTGCTGATCTGGTCCCATACCTGCAGCACGGCGTCCTGAGTCACCAGATCGAAGTCATCCGGCTGATCCAGGCGCAGGTTGTGGCGGATCCGCATGATCGACTCCACCTCGCGCATCGCCGTGTCGCGGTCCACGTCGCCCACCGGCAGGATCGCGATCATCCCGGTTCGCAGGGCGCCCGGGTTGAAGCCGTTGAGCGAGACCTTCGCCGATCCTTTCAGGATGTTGCCGTAGATCTTCTCGTGTGTCGTGTACGGGATGATCGCGAAGTCGTCGACGCCCTGCGCGAGCCCGCCGGCGTTCGGCCGTTTGCCGAGCGCGCCGATCACCGTAAATTGCTCGCTGCCGATCCGGACCTCTTTGCCGATGGGATCGCTGTTCGGGAACAGGGCCACCCACGCGGTGTTGCCCAGGACGACGACGTTGCGCCGATGCTCCACTTCGAATGGAATAAACAGCCGTCCGAGCTCGACCTTCGCGAAATTGACGGCCGCGAAGTTCGCCGTCACGCCCATGATCGTGAGCTGTGTCGTGTGCTCGTGCCCGTAGTACATGCGCGAGCGCGACGCGCCCGTCGCGCCGAGCCACACGTCCACGGTCGCGCACGCCGCGCACTCGCGCGCGATGGCGTCCGCGTCTTCGGGCGTCAGGTTCGGCCGCCGCATCAGCTCGAGGAAGCTCTTGCCGGACGCGAAGCTGAGCGCGCCGAACTTCTGCACGAAGATCACGTTCGCGCCGAGCTCGCGGATCGAGTCGCGCAGGGATTCGTCGAAGCCGCGGATGAGCGACGTCATGCCGACGATCGACGTGATGCCGATGACGATGCCAAGCACTGTCAGCGCCGAGCGCATCTTGCTCGCGCGCAGCGTGGCGGCCGACATGACGACGATTTCCTTGAGCAGCCCGCTGCGGATGGTGGCCATTATTCCCGCGTCATTCCTGATGTGGCGGCGCTACTCGCGCCGCAGGGCCTCAATCGGGTCCAGCCTAGCGGCGCGCGTCGCGGGGTAGAGCCCGAAGAACAAGCCGACGAGCGCCGTGACGCCGATGCCGATCACGACCGACCACCACTGCACCGCCGCCGGCAGCGGCGACACCTTGCTGACGACGATCGCCGCGATGAATCCCAGCATCGTCCCGATCACGCCGCCCATGGTCGAGAGCGTCACCGACTCGGTCAGGATCTGCCAGACGATGTCGCGCCGCCGGGCTCCGAGCGCCTTTCTGAGGCCAATCTCGCGCGTGCGCTCGCTCACGACCATCAGCATGATGTTCATGATCACGATGCCGCCGACGACGAGCGAGATGGCGACGAGTCCCGGCAGCGCGAGGAAGAGGATCTTCGAAATCTTCTTCCAGGTGCCGAGCGCACCTTCCGCAGTCTGGAACGTGAAATTGTTCTCCTGCCACGGCTTGAGCTGGCGGCGCCCGCGCATCGCCGCCTCCGTCTCGCCCATCGCCCGTACCATCGTCGTAGGATCGGCGGTGCGCACGATGAGCGCGTCGAGGATATTGATGGGACAGATCATTCGCCGGGCCGGCGCGTTGAACGGCATGATCGCGAACTTGTCGAGTGAGAGCCCGAAGAGGGTGCCCTGCTTGGCCACCACCCCTACGATCCGGTATGGCAGGCCGCCGATCTGCACCGATTTGCCGAGAGGGTCCACCGACGGCAGGAGCTTCTGCGCCAGCTCGTTCCCGATGACGAGCACCGGAATCGCGCTCTGCACTTCCTGCGCGGTGAAGGCGCGGCCCGCGGCGATTTCATAGTTGCGGATGTCGAAATAGGTGGCCTCCGTTCCAACGAGGTCGATGTCCTTGGCCACCTTTCCTTCGTAATGCACCGAGACGTGGTCGGTGCAGTACTTCGCAAAGGTGGCGGGAGTATTAATTCGCCCGCGGACGTAGTCGGCGTCGGCGTAGCTGATGCGGGGACGACGGCTCCATTGGAGCCACGTCTCCTCGGTCACGTGGCCGGTGACGATGTTCGGCCGCTGGCGCAACTCAAAGGTGTTGGCGCCCACCAGCGTGTTCGCGAAGCGATCTACCATGTACCGGTTGAGCCCCTGAACGATCGACACCACCGCAATGAGGAAAGTGACGCCGATCAGTACGCCGATGAGCGAGAAGAAGCTCTTGAGCTTCTGCGCGCGGATCGTCCGGAACGCCATCCGGAATGCCTCGAGCAGGGGCATTCAGGCCGCAGCGCCGCGACTGAGGCGGTCGCTCTCCACCCGCCCGTCGCGGAGCACGACTACCCGGTCGGCGTGGGCGGCGATCTCGGGCTCGTGGGTGACCATGATGACCGTTTGCCCGGCCGCGTGGAGGTCGCCGAATACCCGCATGATCTCCTCGCTGGTGACGCTGTCGAGATTGCCGGT
>JBOGIZ010000887.1:0-3807 GCA_050747805.1 Vicinamibacterales bacterium
TTCAGCGCCGCCACCTTCGGCATCGTCCACGCGGTTCGGGCGCGAATGATTCCACCGATCGATCTGTCGCGTGTCCGGGTGATCCGCGTCTGGAACACGATGAACGGATGGAACCGGATCGGTCTGCCGCTGCAGGAGTTCGAACACATGGCGCCGGCGCTGACGGACGCGCGCATCGACGCCGCGTTTTCGGATCCCGCCGATCAGATGCCCGTCGCCGCCGTCGGGCGGACGGAAACGCTTCGCGTCGAAGCGGTGTCGGGAAATTACGCGCTGGTGTTCGACCTGCAGCCGGCCGCCGGTCGATGGATCGACGACCGGGATGACGCCGGGGACGGACGGCCCGTTGCCGTCATCAGCGCGCGCGTTTGGCGGGACTGGTTTGCGGCCGATGCGAGCGCGATCGATCGTCAATCGATTCAGATCAACGGATCGCGCTTCGCGATCGTCGGCGTCGCGGCCGATAATTTCCGCGGAGTGCAGCCGGCTCTCGCGCCGCCCGAGATCTGGATTCCTGAGCACGCGCTCCATCTCGCGTATCCGCCGATGCGCGATGCTCGCTGGTTTCCGCTTCACTCGGTGACCGCGTTCCTGAAACCGCCAGCACGCATCGGAGACGCTGAACTGCAGACGCGATTGATGGCGGCGCTCGCGGGCGGAAGCCTTGCGCGCGATCCCCGGCATCTGCACGTGACCGCCGAGCCGGCAGCGAATCTCAACGCGGATCTCGACAGAGAGACGTTGATTGTGTTGACGCTGGCGGCGCTCGTGCTGCTGGCGGCCTGCGCCAATGTGTCGAACCTGGTGTACGCCCGCGCGTGCGAGATGCGCGGCGAGCTGGCCGTGCGGCAGTCGCTCGGCGCGACGCGCGCACAGCTTGCCGAGGTGCTGCTGTCGGAAGCCCTGCTCGTTGGCGGCGCGGCCGCGATCGTCGGATCCATCGGCGCCGCCGCGGTGATGCGCGGATTCGGCGCGCTGTTTCCGATGTTCCTCGTCGATCGCGTGCACTACACGTCGCTGGCGCTCTCGGCCGACTGGCAGGTCTTCGCCTGCTCGATCGGATGCGGCGTGCTCGCCGCCGCGACGATTGGTCTCGTCGTGGGCATCGCGGCGTCGAGGGAAGAACCCGCGCCGGCGATGTGGGGCGGCGGGGGCGCGCCCGCGGCTACCGCACGAGCGGGTGCACGGACCGCGCTCGTGGCCGTGCAGGTGACCGCCGCGATGCTGCTTGTCATGATGACGGGCATCGTGCTCGAGAACAGTCCGGCCGAACTGTCGACGCGCGTGCTGTACGACGCCGCGCCAGTCACGGCGGCGGGTGTCGACCTCGCGCCGTACGGCTACAACCAGACGAATGCCGATGTGTTCTTCGCGCGGCTCGTCGCGTCTGCCGCGACGCTGCCAGGCGTCGAGCGCGTGGCGCTCGCGTCGGCGATTCCGGGCGGCGTCGCCAAGGAGGGACCCACGATCGTTCCGCTGATCGCGCCGACCCGGAACCATATCCTCGCAGAGACACGGCGCATCACGGCGTCGGCCGTGGCGGTGTCGCCGTCGTTTTTCGACACCGTCGGCATCCGCATGGAGAAGGGTCGGGCATTCACGCAGGCCGACGGCGACGGCGCACCCCTGACGGCGATTCTCAGCCGCAGCGCTTCGGACGTGCTGTTTCCCGGCCGCAGTCCGCTGGGACTGCTGGTCACCTACGGCTTCCAGGGGCCGAGGCTCACCGTTGTCGGGGTTGCGGCGGATTCGGTGACGGGGCCGTCGGACGAAGCGCCGTTCGCGCAGCCGTCGAACATGATCTTCGTGCCGTGGGCGCAGCATCCCAGGCTCGACGCCATCCTGCTCATCCGCGCGCCCGCCGCCGGCGCGCTCGCACAGCCGCTGCGCAACAGCGTGCGGGCGCTGGACGATCGCGTCGGCCTGTTCGATCCGACGCCGGTGGAAGAGTCGAGACTGGCCTGGGCCGCGCCGCTGAAGGCGGCCCGCGTGCTGGTGGTCGCGGGTGCCGCGGCCGCCCTGGCGATCGCGCTCATCGGGATCTACGGCATGCTGACGTACTTCGTCAGCCGCCGGACGAAGGAATTCGGCATCCGGATGGCGCTCGGCGCGACGCGGCGGCAGATCGCGCGGCTCGTCTTCGATCACACGGTGCACGTGATGCTCGTCGGGCTCCTGTTCGGCGTGCTGGTCGCGACCCTGAGTTCGCGCGTGCTCGAACACACGCTCGTGCAGCTGATGCCGAACGAGATCCACACGTGGGCGATCGTGCCGCTGCTCGTGCTGGTGACGGGCACCATCGCCGGCTGCATCCCGGCGCTGAGAGCGTCGCGCGTGGATCCAAACGTTGCGCTGCGGGAGTTGTAGGGTCGCGGGAGATCACGACGTACGTATGCAGAGGACGCCGAGAGCGCGGAGATCTGTTTTTGAAAAGAGCGTCTCTGCGTCCTTTGCGCTCTCTGCGTTCGTACGTCGTGATCGAATGTTGACACACCGATGAAGCTCGATCAGGTCGTCAGCGACGTTCGCGGCGGAGTCAGGGGACTCGCGCGGTCGCGCGGCTGGACCGTCGTCGCGGTGCTGTCGATCGGGCTCGGCATCGGGGCGAATCTGCTCGTCTTCGCGATCGTCGACGCCGTGCTGCTGCGGCCATTTCCGTACCGCGACCCCTCGCGGCTCGTCTTTCTGTGGGGCACGAAGTCGAACGAAGTCCGCCGCGGGATCTCCGGCGCTGATCTCGACGACTGGCGCCGGCAGAATCGCACGTTCGCCGGCATGGATCTGTTCCTCGAGCAGATGACGTACAGGGTTGGCGACAGCGGCGACTCGGTCACGGGCGCGTGCGTTGGACCGTCGGTGCTGCCGATTCTCGGCGTCGCGCCCGCGCTTGGCCGCAACTTCACTGCCGCCGACACGGCCGGCGGCGGACAGCCGGTCGTCATCGTGAGCGACGCGTTCTGGCGCGGACGAATGGGCGGGTCGCCGTCGGCAATCGGCTCGACGATCTCGCTGAACGGCCGCTCGTTCGAGGTCGTCGGCGTCACGCCGAGAGATTTCTTCTTCCCCGACACGAACTCGCAGATTCTTCAGGCGTCTCCTTGCGGGATGATGAACGCTCACGAGCGCGGCACACCGGTGATGCACGGCATCGGACGGCTCCGCGACGGCGTCTCGGTCGCCCAGGCGCAGACGGATCTCGACCTCGTCAATCAGCGGCTCGCGCAGGCGTATCCGGAGACGAACAAGGGCGTCATGACCGGCGTTCAGCCGCTGCGCAACATCGTCGTTGGCCGATACGAGCGCGCGTTGTGGCTGCTGCTCGGCGCGGTCGGCCTCGTGCTGCTGATCGCGTGCGCGAACGTGGCGCATCTGCAGCTCGCGCGCGGCGTCGATCGAAAGATCGACCTCGCCGTCCGCGCCGCGATCGGCGCCGATCGCCGGCGCCTCTTCGCGCAGCTCCTCACCGAGAGTCTCGTTGTGGCGTCCGCCGGCGCCGTGTGCGCGCTCGGCTTGGCGTGGCTCGGGATTCGCATCATCCGATCGCTGTCGCTCACCGACATCGCGCGCATCGATGCCGCGCATATCGACATGCGGCTGATGGCGCTCGCGGCCCTTCTCGCGCTCGCCGTGACCGTCGTCTCTGGCGTGTGGCCCGCCTGGAAGAGCGCGGGCGTAGACGTCAATGACACGCTGACGCTCGGCACCGGCGGCGACACGACCTCGCCGACGGGCGCCGCGCGTGAGTTGCTCGCGACGACGGAGTTGGCGCTCGCGACCGTGCTGCTCGTCGGGGCGGGACTGCTGGTC
>JBOGIZ010000888.1:0-1564 GCA_050747805.1 Vicinamibacterales bacterium
ATCGACCGCCGCTTCGGTCGTGACAATCATGAACGGTGAGGATCGCAGGAGATCAGGAGGTCATCAGATCAAGAACGAGAATAGGCTTCCGAGAATCTCTGACCACGTGAGGTCCTGACCGCAAGATCCTGCACGTTGTAGCCGTGGCGTCCCGAGGCCCTGAAGTCCTGAAGTCTGACCTCTTAATCTCCGATCTCCCGATCTCCCGATCTCCTGCAATCTTCTGCGATCTCGTGCGATCTTTCAGCGCCGGATCGGGCGCGGCGGGCGCGGCGGCGCGTCGATGGGCAGCGCAGGCTTGCCGGCGTCCGTCCACGCCGAGGTAATCAGCGAGGCGACGCCGCTGATGGCGCCGCTGAGGCGGTTCTCGAGGATCGGCCGCGTCCGCTGATAAAACTGCGCAAAATACTCGTCGTCGTACGCGGTGCGGCCGTCGGCCGCGGCGCGGTCCGCGGCGAGGATCGGGTCGACGTTCTGGAAACTGTCGGTCAGCGTCGCGAAGATGAACTCGCGCGCGCTGGGCACGTACGCAGTCGGCGGAGGCGCGACGCGCAGCGAGGATTCGTAGCGGTCGAACAGCTCGGTCTCGAACCGCGCGTGGATTCCCTGCTGGTGCGTCAGCTGTCCGTCGTAGTTGGCGCACGCGTGGAACGGCTGGAACGCGTCTTCCGTGTAATGCGCCATGACCGCCGAAAAGAGCTTGATGTCGTCGCGTGAATAAGCCGAGGTCTGCAGTTGCTTGAACGCGTCGCGCAGCCGTCCATACATCTCCTCGGTGCGCCACGGCACCGTCCCGTTTTTTGTCACGAAGTCGAGTCCGCGTTTGGCGACCGCCTCGTTGTAATCGTGCGGAATGGACGTGAAGGGAAACGGACCGTAGTTGTCCATGTCCATGAAATGGCGCGGCGACTCCTCCGTGAATCCGACGGCGCGATACGTGTCGGGATCGATGGAGTGCTCGACGATCATGACGCGGAACTTCTGAAAGAACGGTTTGAGCTGCGGCGGCAGCAGATCGATTGCGTGATCGGTAATGAAACGATGGCCCTCGAAGCCCCAGGCATCGATCCGCGCCGGCTGGGCTATCCACACGACGATCGCCAGGACCGCCGCCGAGAAGACTTTGCGCATGCCCGTACATAACATAGGTGACACGCATGCCGAGACTTGGCGCGCATCTCTCCATTGCCGGTGGCCTGCCGCGCGCGGTCGATCGCGCGGAGGCGAGCGGCTGCCAGGCGCTACAGATCTTCACGAAATCGGCGGGCCAGTGGCGCGCACGCGAGTTGGGCGCCGCCGAAATCGCGCTGTTCCGCCGCCGCCTTCGCCAGACCCGCATCCGGCCGGTGTTCGCGCACACCAGCTATCTGATCAACATCGCCGCGGCCGATCGCGCCCTGCGCCGCATGTCGGTGCTCGCGCTCGGGGAGGAGCTCGACCGCGCGCAGATGCTCGGACTCGACGCGCTGGTGATGCATCCGGGCTCCTACACGTCCGGTACCGAGCGCGGCGGACTTCAACGAATCGCCGATGGCCTCGCCGCGGTGCTCGCCGCTCGCCCCCG
>JBOGIZ010000889.1:0-1768 GCA_050747805.1 Vicinamibacterales bacterium
CGGTGGTGGCGGCATCGTCGGACGCGTCGGCGGGGGCGCGGGTGCTGGAGGGGCTTCGCGGGGCGGCGGTCAGGCTTTACGCGAGCGACGACGTCATCGGCGTGGAATTCGGCGGCGCCCTCAAGAATGTGATCGCGATCGCCGCGGGTGTTGTCGAGGGCCTCGGGCTCGGACAAAACGCCATGGCCGCGCTGATTACGCGCGGGTTGGTCGAAATGTCGCGGCTGGCGTGCTGTGAGGGCAGCCGTCGGGATACGCTCGCGGGCCTCAGCGGTCTCGGCGATCTCGTCCTGACCTGCACCGGCGAGTTGAGCCGCAACCGGCACGTCGGGATCGAATTGGGGCGCGGAAGATCGCTCAAGGACATCCTTTCACATATGCGCATGGTCGCCGAGGGCGTGCGCACGACCGGCGCCGCCCTGGCGCTCGGCGCCAGACACCGGGTGGAACTGCCGCTCGCCGCGCAGATGTCCGCCGTGCTCGAGGGGCGCGCCACCCCTCGCGAGGCCGTCGACGCGCTGATGCTGCGCCGGCAGCGCCCCGAAAGCGACGGACATTCGGCCTCCGCTCTCTAACCTCCAGCCTCCAACCTCCAATCTCCAGCCTCCCACCTCCAGCCTCCAACCCCATGGCCTTCTTCGACAAAATCAAACAGTCCCTCACGCGGACCAAGCAGCAGTTCGTCAACCGTGTCGACGAGATCCTCGGCCGCGCGGACGAGCCCGCGAAACGCGCGCGTCCGGTCGACGTCGAGACGCTCGAGGCGCTCGAGGAGGCGCTCATCTCCGCTGACGTCGGCGTGGCCGCGACCGATCAGATCGTGCGCGCGGTGCGCGAGCGGCGCGGCCGCGCGGATTCCGTGCGGGCGCTCGTCAAGGACGAGATCCTCTCCATCCTTCGCAGCGCCGAGCGGCCGCCTCCCGACGGTTCGCGCCCGCACGTGGTACTCATCGTCGGCGTGAACGGTACGGGCAAGACGACGACCGTGGGCAAGCTCGCGCGGTTCTTCAAGAGCGCAGGGCAGACGCCGCTCATCTGCGCCGCCGACACGTATCGCGCCGCCGCGGTGGAGCAGTTGCAGGTCTGGGCGAACCGCGCCGCGGTGGATGTCATCCGCGCGCAGCCGGGCGCCGATCCGGCTGCCGTGGTATTCGACGCGCTCGCGGCGGCAAAGGCGCGCGCCCGCGACGTCGTGCTCGTCGACACGGCCGGGCGCCTGCACACGCGCGTCAACCTGATGGCGGAGCTCGACAAGGTGCGGCGGATAGCCGCGCGTGAAATTCCCGGCGCGCCGCACGAAGTGCTGCTCGTCCTCGACGCGACGGTCGGACAGAACGGCCTTGCCCAGGCGCGCGAGTTCATGGGCGTCGCGGGCGTGAACGGGATCGTCTTGACGAAGCTGGACGGCACCGCCAAGGGAGGCATCGCCGTCGCGATCGCCCATGATTTGAAGCTGCCGATTCGATACGTCGGCGTGGGAGAAGCCATCGACGACTTAGTGCCGTTCTCGGCGGAGGAGTACGTGAGCGCGCTGTTTGAAGACAAGTGGTGACGCGAATCGATGGACCATTCCCACTTCATGCGCAAGGCGCTGGCGCTCGCCGAGCGCGGACGGCCGACGACGAGCCCCAACCCGATGGTGGGGGCGCTCGTCGTTGATGACGAGGGCGTGATCGTTGGACGCGGCGCGCACCTTGCCGCGGGTGGTCCACACGCCGAAGTCGTCGCGCTCGAGGATGCCGGCGGCCGCGCGCGGGGCGCCACGCTC
>JBOGIZ010000890.1:0-2480 GCA_050747805.1 Vicinamibacterales bacterium
CGCATTTCGAGAAAATGCTCTACGACCAGGCCCAACTCGCCCTCGCGTACCTCGAAGCCTCGCAGGCTGTCGGCTCGGCAGGCGACGCGGGAGCCGCAGGGTTCTTTGCGGCGGTCGCCGAAGATACGCTCGCCTACGTCGCGCGCGACATGCGAGATTCGGCGGGCGGATTTTTTTCCGCCGAAGACGCCGACAGCCGTCCGCCCGGCCCCGACGCCTCCGCGGCGAAGCGCGAGGGCGCGTTCTATGTCTGGACGAATGAGGAGATCGGCAGCCTGCTCGGCGCCGATGCCGACGTCGTGCGGCGCCGGTTCGGCATCGAGCCGGACGGCAACGCGCCACACGACCCGCAGGCTGAATTCGCCGGACAGAATCTTCTCTACACCGCCGCGTCGATCGACGACGTCGCCGAGGCGACCGGGCGGCCGCCGGCGGAGATTCTCGCCGCGCTCGGCCGCGCGCGCGACGTGTTGTTCGAGGCGCGTCGGTCGCGGCCGCGTCCGCACCTCGACGACAAAATTGTGACCTCGTGGAACGGGTTGATGATTGCGGCGTTTGCGCGCGCGGCGCGCGTCCTGCCGGATCAGCCGACGGCGGGGCGATGGCTGGAAATCGCGCGCGGCGCCGCGGATTTCATCCGCTCGCGCCTGTGGTCGCGCGATCGCGGGCTGCTGCGGCGGTATCGCGGCGGCGACGCGTCGATCGACGCGTACGCAGAGGACTACGCCTGTCTGATCTGGGGCGCGATCGAGCTGTTTCAATGTGACGGCGATCCCGCGTGGCTCGAGTGGGCGCGCGCGCTGCAGGCGCAGCAGGACGATCGGTTCTGGGACTCGCGCGAGGGCGGCTGGTTCAGCACCACGGGCACCGATCCCTCGGTGCTGCTGCGGATGAAAGAGGATTACGACGGCGCGGAGCCGTCCGCGAGCGCCGTGTCGGTGATGAATCTGCTCTGGCTCTCGCACCTCGTCGATGACAACGGCGCGCGCACGAAGATCGAGAAGACGTTGGGTCGCTACGGAACGCGCGCCGGCCGCGCAGCGCGGGCGATCCCGATGATGCTGGCGGGACTCTCGGCCTGGCACGCCGGCATCTCGCAGGTGGTTGTCGTCGGCGACCGCGACGGCGCGCGGACGCTGCTCGGCGCCATCGCGGAACGATATCTTCCGTTCGCGATCGTGATTCCAGTCGAACCGGGCGAGCGGCAGAGCCGGCTCGGCGCCAGCGTACCGGTGCTCGGATCGATGGCCCAGCGTGACGGCCGGGCGACGGCATTTGTCTGCCGCGACTTCGCGTGCCGGGCGCCGGTCGTGGATCCGGCCGCGCTCTTGACCGAACTCGCATGAGCGGGCCGGTCCAGATCGCGTTCAGCCGCGACGGCGCCCGCGCCGCGCTCACGCTCGTCCATCCCAAAGGCAACATCGTGACGCGCGCGATGCTGCGCGCGCTGCTGACGGCGCTCGAGCAGTTGGCGCAGGAGCCGCACCTGAAGCTCGTGACGATCGCCGGGGCCGGCGCCGATTTCAGCTTCGGCGCGAGCATTCCCGAGCACACGCCAGCCGAGATCGTGGACGCGCTGCCGCTCGCCCACGAAGCCATCTATACGCTGATCGATCTGCCGGCCGTGACCGCGGCGGTCGTACGCGGACGCTGTCTCGGCGGCGGTTTCGAACTGGCGCTCGCGTGCGACTTTATATTCGCGGCGGAGTCCGCGGTGCTGGGCTTGCCCGAAATCGCGCTCGGCGTGTTTCCCCCCGCCGCGTCCGCGCTGTTGCCGCCGCGGATCGGGTCCGCGCGCGCGACGCGTGCGATCGTGACCGGCGAGGCGCGTCCGGCGCGCGCCTGGGAAGAGGCCGGCCTCGTGTCCATGGTGACCGAGGACGATGATCTCGAGGCGGCCGTCGATCGCTGGTTCGATCGGCACGCCGCGCCGCGATCCGCGTCGGCGCTCCGCTTTGCCGCGAGCGCCGCGCGCCTCTCGCTCGCGCGCCATGTGCGCGCGGTGCTGCCCGAGCTCGAACGACTATACTTGGATGGCCTGATGCGGACGACGGACGCCGCCGAGGGAATCGCGGCCTTCCTCGAAAAGCGGCCGCCCGAGTGGACGGATCGATAACCATGCAGTTCGACGTCGAGATTGTGCTGCGCGAACGCGACTACGCCGTGACCGAGCGGCTCGAACACGGCACCGAACCCGGGTCGTGGAGCGAAACCGACGTCGAAACCATTCTCAAAAACATGCTCCTCGCGATCGATCGGGTGAAGCATCCGGAGCCGCGCACGCGGTCCGTGGCGCTGCGCGGGTTCAGTTGGATCGTCGAGCCGATGGGGGAGCAGGTCGTGATTGCCATCGAAATCCCGATGGGCGCGGCGGTCGCCGGGCCGTTCGCGATCGAACAAGAACGCCTCGATCGTCTGGTGCGCCGGGTGATTGCCGCGTCCGCCCGTCCCGGACCGACCATTCATTAATATCCGAGGGG
>JBOGIZ010000891.1:0-2991 GCA_050747805.1 Vicinamibacterales bacterium
GCCTTGCAGCAGCCGAATCCCCATCGTCTTGAAGTAGTCGGGCGTGGCGCCGCGCTGATCGACCTGCAGCTCCTGGCCCGGCTGCGGTACCCATCCTTCGACGTGGATCCCGCCCCACCCGACCGAAGACGTGAATGGCAGCGAGGTGACCGCACCCAAGGAGACGACGCCAGGCACCGCCGCGAGTGCGTCGCCCGCGGCCCTGTAGAACGCCGTCGCCGTGTCGCGATCCGCAAAGGGCTTGGCACTGGCTCCGACGCGCAGCGAGATCACGCCGTCGGGCACGAATCCCGGCGACACCTGCTGCAGCCGGATGAAGCTCCGCACGAGCAGGCCGGCGCCGATGAGCAGCATCAGCGAGATTGCCACTTCCGCGACGACCAGGAGGCTGCGCAGCCGTCGCCTGTTGCTGCCGAAGCCGCCCTCTCCCTGCGCGTTCCTGCCGCCGGCTTTGAGCGATGTGTTCAGATCGACGCGCGCGGCACGCAGCGCCGGAGCCAGACCGAACAGAATGCCGGTACCGACTGAGATGATGAACGTGAAGGCGAGCACGGTGCCGTCGAGCGAAATCGCGTCGAGGCGCGGAATGTTGCCGGGATTGATCGCGCGAACGACCTTCAGTGCGATCTCCGCGATCGCAAGGCCGGCGATGCCTCCCGAGACGCCGAGCAACATGCTCTCGGTGAGGAGCTGCCGCACCAGCCGTTTCCAGCCCGCGCCGAGCGCCGTCCTAACCGCGATCTCCTTCTGCCGGCTCGTTGCGCGCGTGAGCAGCAGATTGGCGACGTTCGCGCACGCGATCAGCAGGACGAGCGCCACCGAGCCGAGCACGACGAGCACGGCGACGCGAACGTTGCCGACGACGGATTCGACGAGCGGCACGACGTCGATCGTGAACGTTCGATCCCGCCGGTCCTTGTCCCGAATCCGCGCGGCAATCGCCGCCACATCGGCTTTGGCCTGCGCCATCGTCACGCCAGGCTTGAGCCGGGCCATCAGGTTGAAGTTCTCGTTGCCGCGGTCGTTGACCGCGTCGCCGCCGAGGGGCAGCGGCACGAACACGTCCATCTGCTCGATGCTCGCGACCGTCGGCATGATCTCGGCGTTCATCAGAAAGTCGGGACCGAGAACGCCGGCAATTTCGAACTGATTCTTCGCCGCACCTCCGCCGGACCCGAAGCCGTTGAGCGTGATGCTCGTGCCAACGACGTTGGGATCCGCATTGAACGCACGCTTCCAGAAGCCGTAGCTCAGGACGGCAACCGCCGGTTTTCCGGGCGCGTCTTCATCGGACCGCAGCAGGCGTCCGTAGAGCGGCTTCGCGCCGAGCAAATGAAATAAAGACGACGAGGTCTGAATGCCTTCCACGCGCATGGCCTCGTCGCGCCTGAGCAGCGCGCCGCTGGCGCCGCGAGAAATCGACATCTCGTCGAACGATCGATTCCGGGTGCGGACGTCGATGAACTCTCCCGGCGACGGCCAGTCCTGCGGGATGTTGATCCCGGGAGACCGCAGCCAGAGCACGGCCAGTCGATCCGGCTGAGGATACGGCAGCGGCTTGAGCAGCAGTGCGTTGACGACGCTGAAGATGGCGGTATTGGCGCCGATGCCGATGGCCAGCGAGGCGACCATCACGAGCGACACCGCGGGTGTCCGCCGGAGCGTGCGTACCGCGTAGCGGAGATCCTGCAGGAACGGCATGCCCGAAGTATCCGTGCGCGTCGAACAGCGAGTCAAGGAGGAGGACTATGCACAGGCAGCGGCGATCCTTGACGTCACGCCGTCTTCAGCCCCGATGTCGTCGGCCGACTCGTCACCGTGGCCGACCATCCTGTTCGCGTCGTCGCGCGACCCGGCTTCGACTTCCGTCCGCCGCGACGACTCCATCGTCTAAAGATCTGTTGAGTTTTCGGACACCGGAAATGGAGGAAACGTATGCGAGCCGTCCTTGCCTGGATCGCGGCGGCCGTGATCCTCGGTCCCTTCGTACACGCGCACGACGCCGTGACAGGCCCGTGCACGTTCTCGCTTCACGAACCAGCGGCGGCCGGCCCGTCGGTGATCGGCGATCAAGAGATCGTCGACAGGTTCAGAATGATTCCCCAGCCAGATTCGCCGCTTGAGACTCGCGAGGTCGACCTGCGCAAGTTTCTTGGCGCCGAGCACGAAGTGGGGCTGTTCGCGCCAGGACCCGCTGCCGCGCTTTACATTTCGTCGACACGCTCCACTAGAACTATTTCTGCCCTCCCGTCAACTTCACTTGACAAGCCAGTGTAATCGGGACATCCTCAAGACCTGGAGACCACTGGAATGACAAGTGAACCAAGAGGCCGCGTCGAACTGCTACAGGGCACGCTCGATCTGATCGTGCTGCGAGCCCTGGACACGATGGGGCCGCAGCATGCCTACGGGCTCGCCGCACGCCTGGAGCAGGTCGCGGAGCCCTCGCTCGTCCTCAACCAAGGCACCCTCTATCCCGCGCTCGTGCGACTTGAGCAGAAGGGCTGGATCAAGGGGACCTGGCAGCGGACGGAAGCCAATCGCGAGGCGAAGTACTACACCATCACGAAAGCCGGCGTGCGGGGACTGCACGCGCAGACGGAGCGGTGGCGGCGGCTTGCCGGCCTTGTCGAGAAGCTGCTGCTGAACGAGGGCTGACGTGGGCGCGCTGCGTCGGTTCTGTCTCAGACTCGTCAACGCCGGTCGGCCAGGCCGCCGGGAGCCGGACCTCGCGCGCGAGATCTCCACGCACCTGACGCTGCTCGAAGACGAGTTCCAGCGGCGCGGGATGTCACGAGAAGACGCGAGACTCGCCGCCAAGCGCGCGTTCGGCAGTGTCGAGCAGACAAAGGACCGTCACCGCGATGCGCGTGCATTCGCGTGGATCGCCGACACTGGCAGTGACCTCCGCCTCGCGATTCGTTCCGCTCGTCGTCGTCCGGGATTCTCGCTGTTGGTGGTGCTCACGCTTGCGCTCGGCGTCGGCGCCAG
>JBOGIZ010000892.1:0-2306 GCA_050747805.1 Vicinamibacterales bacterium
CCCGGGCTCCATACAGTCCGCCCCAGCCTCCTCGACATCGGACCAGGTCATCGCCCAAGGCCCTGTCGCCTCGCAGGAAATCATCAAAGAGCTCGGCACGAACGGCGGCGGATTCTTCAACGCCAACAGCGCGCATCCATTCGAGAACCCGACGCCGCTCACGAACTTCATCGAGATGTGCTGCATCTTCGCCATCTCGGCCGGCCTGACGTTCACGCTGGGTGACATGACCGGATCGCGTAAACACGGCTGGGCTGTCTGGGGAGCGATGGCGTTCCTCTTCCTCGCCGGTGTGACGACGGCGTATTGGGCCGAAGCGCGCGGCAACCCGATGTTGACCACGGCGGGCGCGAGCCAGGCCGTGACGGCAGGTTCATCCGGCGGCAACATGGAGGGCAAGGAGGTCCGCTTCGGGATCACGAATTCGGCGCTGTTCGCGACGGTGACCACCGATGCGAGCTGCGGCGCGATCAACAGCTGGCACGACTCGTTTACCGCCATCGGGGGCCTGGTGCCGCTGACGAACATCATGCTCGGCGAAGTGATCTTCGGCGGCGTCGGCGCCGGCATGTACGGCGTGCTGATCTTCGTCATCCTGTCGGTGTTCATCGCCGGCCTCATGGTCGGACGCACGCCCGAGTATCTCGGCAAGAAGATCGAAGCCTACGACGTGCAGATGGCGATGCTGGTCGTCCTCGTGTTCCCGTTGACGATTCTCGTGTTCAGCGCGATTTCGGCGGTGACGTCCTTCGGCACGAGCAGCGTTCTGAATCCGGGGCCGCACGGTCTGTCCGAGATCCTCTATGCGTTCACGTCCGCCACAGGCAACAACGGCTCCGCGTTCGCAGGTCTGAACGCCAATACGAATTGGTACAACGTCACGATCGGCTTCGCCGTGCTGATCGGACGTTTCATGATGATTGTGCCGATGCTCGCCATCGCGGGAAACCTTGCCCGCAAGAAGCGCGTCCCGCCGTCTCCTGGGACGTTCCCCGTGACGACGCCGCTCTTCAGCGGGCTGCTGGTGAGCGTCATCCTGATCGTCGGCGCGCTCACGTTCTTTCCCGCGCTCAGCCTCGGGCCAATCGTCGAGCATCTGATGATGCTTCATGGCAGGGTGTTCTGACATGGCGGCGCGCGACAAGAAAGCGCAGTCCATCTGGAATCCGCAGATCGTCAAGCGCGCGGCGGTTGACGCCATCGTCAAGCTGCGTCCGCGGACCATGGCAAGAAACCCCGTGATGTTCGTGGTCGAGGCCGGAAGCGTCTTGACCACGCTCGCACTGCTAAGAGATGCGATCGAAGGGCGTCCGGGGGGGCTCGGCTTCGAAGTTCAGATCACCTTCTGGCTGTGGCTGACCGTTTTCTTTGCGAACTTCGCCGAGGCCATGGCCGAGGGACGCGGAAAGGCCCAGGCCGACACGCTGCGGCGCGCGCGCACCGAGACGGTCGCGAACACATTCGGGTCGGACGGTGCGACCAAGATCGTGCCGGCGCCCGATCTCCGCAATGGTGACCTGATCCTCGTCAAGGCCGGAGAGTTCATCGCCGCCGACGGCGAGATCGTCGAGGGGGTCGCGTCCGTCGACGAATCGGCGATCACCGGCGAATCGGCGCCCGTCATCCGCGAGGCGGGCGGCGACCGATCGGCGGTCACGGGCGGCACGCGTGTCCTGTCGGACTGGATCAAGGTCCGCGTGACAGCCAATCCCGGTCACACCTTTCTCGACCGCATGATCGCGCTGGTCGAGGGCGCCCAGCGCCAGAAAACGCCCAACGAAATCGCGCTCAACATCCTGCTGGCGGGGCTGACCATCATTTTCCTGCTCGCCGTCGTGACGCTGCAACCCTTCGCGATCTACTCGGGCGCGCCTCAGACCGTGTTCGTGCTCGTCTCGCTGCTCGTCTGCCTGATTCCGACGACCATTGGCGGGCTGCTCTCGGCGATCGGCATTGCCGGCATGGATCGCCTCGTGCAGCGCAACGTGCTCGCGATGTCGGGCCGCGCCGTCGAAGCCGCGGGCGACGTCCAGACGCTCCTGCTCGATAAGACCGGCACGATCACGTTCGGCAACCGTCAGGCCGCGGAATTTCGGCCGGCGCCTGACGTCTCGGATGCCGTGCTCGCGGACGCCGCACAGCTCGCCTCTCTTGCCGATGAAACACCGGAGGGCCGTTCGATCGTCGTACTCGCGAAGTCGAAGTACGGCATTCGCGGACGCGAGCTCGCGTCGCGCGACGCCGCCTTCATCCCGTTTAGCGCGCAGACGCGCATGTCCGGAGTGGATCTCGACGGCCGCCGCATC
>JBOGIZ010000893.1:0-14161 GCA_050747805.1 Vicinamibacterales bacterium
CTGGTCAGCAACCCGTCCAGAATCGGGCCAAGCGCCGCGACGGTGTTCCGGCGATGGCCCGCGCCGAATCCGTCGCCGTCGTGCAGGAGCACGATCGCGCCGGGGGCACAGCCGCCCAGCACCGCGCCGGCGATCCGCGCCGGCGTCCAGTCCGGCTTCCAATCGAACCCCGCGACCGTCCACTGCACGCTCCGGAGCCCGAACGTGCGGCATGCACGGAAATACGCGGGCGTACGGACCCCGCACGGCGGCCGCGCCAGCGCCGGCGGCACCCCGATCGTGTCGGCGACGATCTGCTGCGTCCGCTCGATCTCGCGGAACGTCTCGCGCGGGGAGCGGTACAAGTAGATCGGGTGCGAATAGGAGTGGTTGCCGACCTCGTGGCCGTCCGCCGCGATGCGACGCAGCAGCGCCGCGCGCCTCTCCGCGAAGCGCCCGACGACGAAAAACGTCGCGCGCACGCTCCGCGCCGCGAGCGCATCGAGCACGCGCTCGGTGTCGTCGGATGGTCCGTCATCGAACGTCAGCGCGACCTCGCGACGATCCGTCCGGCCCTGCCAGAAACACGATCCGAGCCACTGCGACCGCACGCGGTAGGTCGCATCGTAGACTCCGGCGCCCGCAGCGCCCGCGAGCGCCGCCGCGCCCGCCATCAGCTCCGGCAACAGCGTCACTCCCGCTCCTCCGCCACGCGCAGCGGGACGGCCGCTGCCACGCGCGCGCGCGCCGGCGCGACGGCGGTACTCCGGTGCCCGATCGCATCAACGAGCCATCGGCCGATGTGTGCGGCCGCCGCATCCCCGCCCGACGTCTCAGCCACCGCCGCGACCGGCGATCGGGGCGCCTCGAGCACGCGCTCGACCGCCGCCAGCATTTCATCGAGCGTTTTCACGGCATAGCCGGCGGAGCGCGCTTCGACGAGACGGTACTGCACGCGCTCGGAGCCAGGCGGCGGCTCGAGGGCGACGAGCGGCAATCCGAGCGCCATCGCTTCGTCGAAGGTATGTCCGAGCTTCGAGACCATCACGTCCGCCGCGCGCATGAGCGCCGCCACGTTCTCGGTCCAGCCGAGCACGCGCAGCCGATCGGCCGCCCCATCGGCCGCCAGCGCCTCCGCGCGGCGGCGGAGGCGATCGTTTCGGCCGGCGAGCACGACGACCTGTGGGCGCGACGGCGACTGCAGCAGCCGGCTGGCCACCACGTCGGGACATCCAAGGCCTTCGCTGCCGCCGCTCACGATTGCGATCGGCCGATCGGCATCGAATCCGAGCTGCCGGCACACGCCGCGCCGGGTGTCGGCGCGGTCCCGGGCGGCGTGAAATTCCGGCGCAAGCGGCACGCCCCACTCGCGCACGCGCCACGCCGGCGCCCCATGCGCGCACAATTCGGCCGCCACGGCAGCCGACGGCACCGAGTACAGGTCGATCTCCGGCTGAATCCACGCGCGGTCCGCGTCGTATTCGCCGTTGACCGCGATCAACGGACAGGCCAGCTCCAGATCGCGCTTGATGAGCGCGGCGATCTCGCAGCACCCGACCTCGGTCGCGACGATCGCACGCGGCCGGATCCGCCGCACGAGATCGAACAACCGCCGGCAGCCGTACCGGTAGTACCACTCGGGACTCGTATGGGACTGCTGCTTCTGGTATCGATCGATCAGATCCCACAATCCCGGCAGATAGCGGACGAGCCAGAGATAAATCGTCACGTGCGTCAGACGCGTCGTCCACGACATGTAGTCCGCCGCGTCCACAATCGTCACGGGAATCTCGGGCGCGATCGCTTCGAGGCCGCGCTCGATGGCTTCGGCGACGCGGGTATGGCCGGCGCCGTTGCGAATGGAAATCATGAGCACGGGCGGCGACGGCGCCGGCGTCGTCAGCACGAGCGCCGCGATCGCCTTTGCCGCGGATGGGCATGCGAGACGGCGGCCGCGGCTCGACATCTGCGCGCGCCGTGCGCCGTCGCGAATCAACGTCATCACGGCATCGACCGTCTCGCGCACGCCGTCGGTCAGCACGCCGGCGCCCGACGCTGTCACCTGTTCGGCGTTGCGGCGCTCGGGGCCGGGAATCGCGTCGAACATGACGAGCGGCACTCCCGCGATCGCCGCTTCCGCCGTCGTGAGGCCGCCCGGCTTGGTGACCAGCACGTCCGCGCGTTTCATCAGCCGCGCAATGTCGTCCGTCCAGCCAAGCACCGTCAGCGACGCGGGCGAGGCCATATCCCGTCGGCGGGCCTCGATGGCCGTCAGCCGGTCGCACATTCGGATGTCGCGGCCGGCGACGGCCACGATCTGCATCGCCTCGCCGCTCGCGCAGAGTCCTTCGGCGATCTGGTCCATGCGCGTCGGTCCCATGCCGCCGCCCATCAGCAGGACCATCGGACGATCCGGCGCGACCCTCGTCTTCTGCCGCGGATCGTCCGAGGGATCAGATCGGAAGCGCGCGTCGGTCGGGATGCCGGTCGTATGGATCGCGCTCGCGGCCGCGCCCCAGCCCGCGAGCTGCTCGGCTACGCCACCGTCCGCCACGGCGTACGCGGCAACCTCGGGCGCGACCCAGGCGGGCTCCGCCTCGTGATCGGTCAGCACGCTGACAATGGCCGCGCGGGTCAGATCGGCGCGCCTCGCGAGCACCGCCATTTCACACGCCGCCACTTCAGCGGCGACAATCACGTCGGGATTGAAGGAGGCGATCTCGTCGAACACGCGCGGGCATCCGAACCGAAACGCCCACGCTGGCGCGGTCGTCGACGCCGGATTGCGCAGACGCGCCGAAAACAACCGATCCCACAGGGCGGGCGCGTACCGAATCATCAGCCAGTACGGCCAGACGTACGCCGCACGAAACAGCGCACGACAGTCCTCGAGCGCGTCCACGACGCGGACCTCGACGTCGCTCGCCTGACGCGCAAGCGCCTCAGACACCGCCTGCGCGGCCCGGATGTGTCCGGAGCCGAATGAGAGGGTGAGGATCAAGACTCGACGAGGCCGCATCGTCACGCGATCAATCCTCCCGCCAGCGCATGACGCGGAATCCGACGGACAGTGACACGACCGCCAGGCCTGCCAGCGCCAGTAGATCCGATCCGACAGCCGTTCCGCCGGCAAGCGCAACCTGCACGCCATGCGCCGCGTACGTCGTCGGGAGCACGCGCGAGAGCAGGCGCAGCGGCAGCGGCATTACCGTCGCCGGAAAATAGATCGGCGCCAGGAACACCATGCCCGCGCCGAGCGCGTCGGTCAGGAGCGATCCTTCGCTGAAACTGCGCGCGCGGGCCGCGATGATCACGGCGACGCCCGAGACGCACAACACGGTCACGAGCACGATCGCCGCGAGCAGCAGCGGCCCGAACGGCATCGAGAACGCGGTGTGCACGCCTAAGACGCGCGCGATGCACAAGAGCGAGATCGTCGCGAGCGATCCTTGGGCGAGCGCGAACATCACGATCCCCAGCACGTACGACGACGGCGCGAGCGGCAGCGTCGCGAACAGCTTCAGACGTCCCGTGAATCGATTTTCGAGCAGCAGGTAGCCGAGCCACGTGATCGCCGTCAGCGACAAAGAGAAGACGATCGATCCGGCGAGGAACCGCACGCGGTGCGCCGCATCCATTGGACCGGCGTCGCCAGTACCGACGGCGCCGGCAAAGAGATACATGACGACGGGAAATACGAGTGCGGCGAGCAGAAACGGACCCGCCTCGGCGCGCAGCCGCGCGAGGTGGATGCGGAACACGCAGGCGATGTGGGTGGCGCGATTCATCGCGTGACGGCCGGCGCCGACGCGCCGCCCTCTCCCGCACGCTCGTGATCGTCGCCGGGAAACGGCTCGCCCGCGAGCTCGAAATAGACGTCTTCGAGCGAGGCGCGCGCAATCGAGTACTCCGACAATCCGAGCCGTTCGATGTGCCGCTGCACGTCGGCGAACGCCGCGTACCGGAAGACACACAACTCCGAGGGATCCGCCGCGTCGTGATAGCTCAACCGGTAGCTGCGCTCCAGCCGGGCCAGCAGCTGCGCGACCGTGCCGACGGCGATCACCTGGCCCGCGTTGATGATGGCGATGCGATCGCTCAGGTATTCGGCCTCTTCCATGTAGTGCGTAGAGAGGACCACGCTGGCGCCCCGCTCGACGGCGCGACGCAAGACGCGCCACACCGCGCGCCGCGAGGTCGGATCGAGTCCGGTCGTGGGCTCGTCGAGAATGAGGAGCGGCGGACGCCCGAGCAGCGCGAGGCCGATCAAGATCCGCCGGCGCTGGCCGCCCGAGAGCGCGCCCACGCGGCGGCCCGCCTGCGCGGTCAATCCGAGATCCTCCAGCACTTCGTCCGCCGCCCGCACGGCGCCATGCTTCGACAGTCCTTTGAGGCGCCCGAACAGTTCGAGGTGTTCGCGCACGCGCATCGACTCGAACACGCCGGCTTCCTGCGGCGTGATGCCCATGTGCCGCTTTGCCGCGCCGGGCTCGGCGACGGCGTCGACGCCGAAGATGTGGATGGCGCCGCTCGTCGGGCGCATCTCGGTCGTGACCTGGCGCAGAAAGGTGGTCTTTCCCGCGCCGTTGGGACCGAGAACGGCCACGACCTCTCCGCGGAAGACGTCCAGGTCGATGCCGCGATTGGCTTCGGTGCCGTCGCGATAGCGCTTCACCAGGCCGCGGACGCGCACGACCGCCTCGGCGACGCCGACCGCCGGCGTGGGCGCGGGGGGCGCGGAGACGAGCGGCAGCTGCTGGGCGGCAGTCAGGCGATCCTCATCAGTTCAGCCGCAGGAAATCGACCGCGGAGCGCACCGCCAGCAGCGGGCTGTTGCGGTACGCCGAAACCTCGTACGGGCAGCCGATCTTGCAGCCCTCGCAGAAATCCCACATCCCCGGCGACTCGGTGATGATTTTCCGCACCTCGGGCGACCCGTAGATATCGCGCAGCGGCATCTCCGGCGCGCCGCGGTGCACGCTCACGAACGCGCAGGGGAACTGGATCGACCCATCCGGCCGCATGTTGACCAGATGCGACGCCGAGCGGCACGGGAACTTCTTCGTAAACCCGTCGTTGCGATAGAAGTCGTAATAGTCCTGATAGAACCGGACGCACCGGTACTCCTTGCGCAGGCGCAGCACGTAGTCCGCCACGATGTCCAGTTCGCGCTTGCTCAATTCGACGTCTTCGGTCTTCCACGTCGTGCGCACCACGTTATGGACCGCCTCGGTGTGCAGGAAGAGGCCGCGCTCCTGACAGAACTTCGCCAGCGCGGGCAGATCCTCCAGGTTGTCGAGATCGACCGCCGCGTTGATCTGAATCGTGTGGTGCTCGTAGGTTCCCAGCAGGTGATCGAGCGCCGTCAGAATCGTCGGCAGGCCGTCGATGCCGCGCCGCTTTGCGAACTTCTCGCGATCAAGCGTGTCGATCGAGACCTCGAGCTGGTCAAGCTTGGCGCACGCTTCGGCGCACTTCTTGAGCGCGAGGCCGTTGGTCGGCATCGACGTGAAGAATCCATTGCGCGCCGCGTACTCGATGTAATCGGGGACGTTGGGATTCATGAGCGGCTCGCCGCCCGAGAAGCTCCACGCGAACACGCCAAAGTCCGCGGCTTCATCCATGCGCGCGAACACGCGTTCGCGGACGGCGCGATCCTCGGGCTGCTGGTTCTGCCAGATCGCGCAGTACCCGCACTTCATGTTGCAGTGCAGCGTCGTCTCGAACATGACCATGAACGGACGATTGAACCCATGGCGCAGCTGACGCAGCGCGCTTTTCACCATCAGACGCTTCTTCATTGCGACGCCTCCGCATGCCGCAGACGATCGAACCAGCCGGGGAAGCACTCCGCGAGCGCCCCGCGCAGCACGGCCGCGCGCTCGTGTTCGAGCGGAACGAATCCCAGATAAATCGTGGCGTCCGCCACCGGGTGCCCGCCGGCCGCCGCCGCCACGCGCGCGCGGCACCCTTCCGCGCGCACGTCCTCGAGCACGGCGTCGATGCGAAGCTGGTCGCCCGGGACGGCCTCCGCGTGCGACACACACGGCTGGACCTTCGCCAGCACCGGCTGCACGCCCGCGTCGCTCGTCGCCAGCGCGAGAAGCCCCGCAGCTTGTGCCATCGCCTCGATCACCATGGACGCCGGCAGAGCCGATCCTCGGCCGGCATACTGGCGCACCAGATCGTCGCTGGCGCTCACGTTCTTGATCGCCGACAGGGCGCGCCCGGGAGTCACGGCGAGAATGCGGTCGATAAGCACGTAGCGCATCGTCTTCGCCCTAGCCCGCCGCCGCCTGACGGCCCGCCGCGTGCCGTCCAAGGCGGCTCAGAAACGCCGCATCCGTGACCGGCAGCGGCAGCAGCCGGCGCGTGTTGCCCAGCTCGAACGACCGATGCGAGTTGAAATACGGGAAACAGCACGCCACCGACGCGAGCAGATCGCGCTCCCGCGCCGAGCAGGCCTGCGGGTCGAAATCCGCGGGCGCGAGCAACCGTGGCCTGGGCGCGCCGACCGGGAAGAACGCGTCGCACGCGAAGAGCTGCGCCACCGTCGGCGGGTTGGGCGCCGTCAGATGGAACGTGCGTCCGGCCGCCCACGGCGCGGCCACGGCGCGCAGCACCGCATCGACGACGAATCCGAGCGGCGCCAGGTGAACGCTTGCGCGCGGATCGGCCGGCAGCCGCGTCACGCCGCCGCTCGCGATCACCCGCATCAGCGGATAGAGCAGCGTCAGATCGCGGCCGCGGCCGTATTCGCCCGCGCCGACGACCATACTGGGCCGCACGATCGTGACCGGCAGTCCAGCATGCATGGCGGCGCGCACGATCCGTTCGGCTTCGTACTTGCTCCACTCGTAGTTGTTCGCATGCACAGGCGCGACCGGCAGTTCGTCCTCGCGAATGCGGCCGCGCGAATCGCCGCCGGTCACGAGTGCCGTGCTGAAATGAACGAACCGCGCCAGATGCCCGGCGCTGAAGCACCGCTCCGCGAGCATCAGCGCGTTGGCCGTTCCGCCGCGGTTGACCGCGTCGCACAGCGCCCGGTCCGCCATCAGCGACGTCGCGGCGGCGGTGTGCACGATCACTTCGAGCGACTCGGCGAGGCGCGCCTGCGTCACGCCGTCGAGACCGAGCGCGGGCAGCGTCACATCGCCGCGGAGCACCTCGACGCGTGCGCGCTCCTCGCGCGCGAGGCCGAGCGCATCGAAAAGGGCGGCGGCGCGCATCGCGACCGGCCGGCGCGCGCGATGGCGCATCAGGACGGCGACGCGCGCGCCCGTCGATCGGAGCAGCGCGGCGAGGGTCTCGCGCCCGATCGTCCCCGTGCCCGTCAGCAGCATCTGCGGCGCGCTCACGAGGCCGCTCCCGCGCGCACGACGAGCGCGACGTTCTGGCCGCCAAAGCCGAAGGAATTCGAGAGCGCGGTGGTAAACGCGTGGCTGCGCGCCGTATTCGGCACGTAGTCGAGATCGCACTCCGGGTCCGCGGTGTCGAGATTGATCGTCGGCGGCACGATCTGCCGGTCGAGCGCCAGCAGCGTCGCGATGAGCTCCATCGACCCGGCCGCCGCGACCGCGTGGCCCGTCATCGATTTCGTCGAACTGACGGGAATCGAACGCGCCGCGTCGCCGAGCGCCCGATGGAGCGCCGCCGTTTCCGCCCGGTCGTTCTCGATCGTTGACGTGCCGTGGGCGTTCACGTAGCCGATCTGACGCGGTTCGACGCCCGCATCGGTGAGCGCATGCGCGATGGCGCGGGTCGCCCCGCGCGCATCCGGATGCATGTCGGTCACCCGGTACGCGTCGTTCGCGGTCCCGTAGCCGAGCAGCTCGCCGTAGATCCGGGCGCCCCGCCGACGCGCGTGTTCCCATTCTTCGAGCACGAGCGCGCCCGCGCCCTCGCCCAGCACGAATCCGTCGCGGTGCAGATCGAAGGGCCGCGACGCGCGCGACGGATCGTCGTTGCGCGACGACAGCGCCGACAGCATCGCGAATCCGAGCACGTCGAGCGGCGCGGTCATGGCGTGCGCGCCGCCGGTCAGCGCCAGGTCGCACTCGCCTTCCTGAATGCGGCGCATGGCTTCGCCGATCGCCTGCGCGCTCGCCGCGCACGCGGTCAGGCAGGTCGTGACCTCGCCGCCGATGCCGTAGCGCGCCGCCAGCAGCGAGGCGGGCGCGGTCGGCTCCATCAATTGATCGCGTAGCGCGAACGGACCCGTGTCGGCGTGCGACATCAGCCCCGCCGTGTCGCACCCGCCGTCCTGCAGCGACCAGGGCGTAAGAATGCGCCCCAGCAGGCGGACGTCGTTGTCTCCCTCGCCCGCCCCGAAATACAGGTGCGACTCGCGCCATTCGGCCGAACCGAGGAGCCCGGCGTCGCGGACGCTCATCTCGGCCGCCGCGGCCGCGTACTGCGTCCGCAGATCCAGCCGCACCATCTCACCGCCGTGCGCTCGATAGTCGGCGCACATATCGGTGTGGTCCGACAGACGGAAGTCCTTGACCTCCGCCGCGATGCGCACCGGCAGTCCGGAGGGGTCGTAGCGGGTAATCGGTGCGATCCCGGTTCGCCCGTGCTCGAGCCCGTCCCAGAACGCCTCGACGCCGATGCCGAGCGGCGAGACGATGCCAAGGCCGGTGATGGCGACGCGGCGCTTCACGACGGCCACCCGCGGAACAGCAGCGCCGCCGCGTGTCCGCCAAAGCTGTAGGCGGCGACCAGCGCGCTCGAGAGTCTCGTGTCGCGCGACGCGCACCGGACAAAGTCGAGGTCCGCGATCGGCTCGCGCAGATTGATCGTCGCCGGCACCAGGCCCGTTTCGAGCGCCTTCACCGCGGCCACGCAGTCCACGCCCGCTGACGCGGCGTGCGTGTGTCCGACCACCGAGCGCGTGGCGGTGACTGGCGGACCATCGCCGCCGAATGCGCTCCCGAGCGCGGCCGCCGCGGCGCGATCGTAGGCGGGCACCGACGTGGCGGGCGAAAACACGACGTCCGGCGCGTCGGCGCCGCTCTGGCGCAGGCACGCCGTCATGGCGCGCTTCAATCCGCATCCCTCCGGATGCGGACGGAGCAGGTCGTACGCGTCGTTGGCAGCCGCGTACGCGGCCAGTTCCGCGCGGATCCGCGCGCCGCGGGCGCGCGCGTGTTCCAGCGACTCGAGCACGACGACCGCCGCCGCCTCGCCGTTGAGAAACCCGGCCGCCGATCGATCGAACGGCGCGCTGACCGCGGAGGGCGGCACGTCGTTTCTTGTCGCGAGCCAGCCGAGATCGCGGTACCGCAGCATCGCGAGCGGACTCACGCGCGCATCGGTGCCGCCCGCGATCACGACATCGGCTTCCCCGCGCGCGATCAGCCGCGCCGCTTCGCCGATCGCATTCGCAGCGGCCACGCAGCCCGTCGCAATCGTGTTCGAGGGACCCTGCGCGTCGAGCGCGATCGACGCATGCGCTGCGGCGAGGTTCGGAATGTGGCGCAACAGCCAGAGCGGAAACAGCTCCGTCGCGGCAGCGCGCTCGAACGCGGCGATGTCGAGCGTCGCACTGTCCGACGCACGGCGCGTGGCGTAGAACACGCGTCCCAGGTCCATCACGTCGGCGTTGAGCATGCCGACGCCGAGCAGGATCCCCAGGCGCGCGCAATCGACCGCCGGTGCATCACCCGTCAGCTGGGCGTCGGCGCACGCTTCATGCACCGCCGCGAACGCCAGCTGCGCCTGACGGCCCATCATCTTGAGCTTCTTGCGCGGCAGTCCGGCGCGATCCGGCGCGAACTCCTTGATCTCCGCGGCGTAGCCCGGGCGCGATCCGTTCACCATGAACCCTTGCAGCGGTCCCGCGCCCGAGCGGCCCGCCAGCAGCGCGTCCCAGAACTCATCCACGGAGTTGCCGACCGGCGTCACGGCGCCGAGCCCGGTGATGACGATGCGTCTGGCAAACATCACAGTGTGAACGCCTGATCCGTCAGGCCCGGGTTGATCCGGATCTCGAAAAAGCGGTGCCGCTCGATCAATCCGCCCGCGCCATCGCGGATTTCGACGTCGACGGGCAGCTTCGAATCCCGATCGACCCAGATCGTGGCGTGCCGCGCGGCCTCAACGCCCAAGAACGCCGCGCCGCTGCGCGCGTTGAGCTCAAAGCGGTACGCTGGCGTCCCGTCGAGCATCCCCTCCGCGGCCGCGGCGGCATCGCCGCTGTTCGCGATCTCCTGAGACACGTTGTCGACGATGTGGCCAATGCCAACGTCGGTGATCGGGTGCCGCGAATCGTCGAGCGCGCGGCCGCTCGTGGGATCGAGCTTCAGCGTACCCAGCAGGGACCCGATGCCTCCGGTGCGACGCGCGAGGACCTTCCCGTCGTTCATGCCCTGGCGATAGACGGCAATCTGGTCCACCTTGTTGTCCTTGTTCAGCCATTCGAGCTTCACGTCGAGCGGCTTGCGGAACGACAACCGGATGCGCTGCGGCTCTCCGTTCGAAATGGCGCGCTCTTCCTTCTGGTACAGGCACGTATAGTCGTGCACGTCGGCGTAGGCGGCGCTGACGTCCGCCCACGCGACGGCCTGCACGGCCGGTCCCGCCGCGGTCATCGCGAGCAAGGCAACGGGCGCGAGCGCCCGAGCGCCGGTCATTCGATGCGCGCCGCCTGCGGCACGGCCGCGTGCAGCTTGCTCTCGACGTAATCGACGATGAGTCGCACGGTGAGAAGGTCCGTCATCAGCTCCTCGATCCCGGCGCCGTCTTTCAGCGCGGAGACGTCGGTGAACGCAAACCGCTGGCGGAGCGCCGCGGCCCCTTCGGCGGTCAGCGTGCCGTGACTGACCATCGCCGGATCGCGCAGCAGTTCCTGCGGAAACAGTTCGCCGCGCGCGATCTCGATCCCGAAATCCTTCTCGAGGCGAAACACGATATCCAGGAAGTCGATCGATTCGGCTTCGAGATCGCCTACCAGCGACGTCGCCGGCGTAATTCGATCGCGGCTGACACCGAGCGCCTGCACCAGCGCCTGCGCGACGCGGTCTTCAATCTGCTGGCGCGTCATCGTCGTTTTGTCGTCGGTCATGTGTCCTCGCCCTCGATAGCGCCGGCTGTCCCGGCCGATGTCTTCATCTCGAACCGCGCCTTCATCGCGGTCTCGCCGCCCACGCGCCCGTGTGCGATGAACCGCGGCGCTGCCGGCGTCGCGCCGTCCGCGTACTCGACGTCCACCACCAGCGTGTCGCCCGGGAGCACGCGTCGAACGATCTGCAGACGATCGAGCCGCGCCAACACCGCGTCGGGCTCGACGCCCGCGCCAGACCGCGCGCGCCAGAGCGCCGCCGCCGTCTGGACCGACGCTTCCAGCATCAGCAGTCCCTGGAGCATCGGCGCGCCGGGAAAATGGTCCCTCAGGTAATCCGCCGCCGGATCCACGAAGAGCGAGCCTTCAGCGCGATCCGCGGAACGCGCCACTGATACGGAATCAATGAAATGCACGGGAACGCTGTACTGAACTCGTAAGCCCTAGAGCAACGGCCATGCCGCGGGTAGTCGACTGAAAAGACTGGAGTTACGGGCGTGCGTGTGGCGTTTTGTGCCGGACACGTGACGAGGGTGTGACAAGTTGCCTCACGGCGGAGGTTGAAGGTTGGAGGTTGGAGGTTGGAGGTTGGAGGTTGGAGGCCGGCAACCGGAAGCTTACAGTTCGAGACGGAATCGCTCGGCCATGCGATAGAGCGTGCGGCGGTTGATGCCGAGAATTTCGGAGGCCTGTTTGCGGTTGCCGCGCGCGGCCTGCAGCACGTGCAGCACGTAGCGCCGCTCGAGCTCTTCGATCGTGGGAAGCCCCGCAAACAGCGCGCTCTCGGTCGCCGCCGCAGGCGCGCTCTCGCCCACCCCTACGGCGGCCTCGCGTACGGGCTGCGGCAGATCCTCCTCGGTGATGACGCCGCCGCGGCTCAGCGTCACGGCGCGCTCGATCGTGTTTTCCAGCTCGCGCACGTTGCCCGGCCATGGACAGACGAGCAGCACCTGGCGCGCCCCTTCGCTCAAGGCCGGCGCGGGGGTCCCGGCGGGTGCGTATTTGCGCAGAAAATGCGCCGCCAGCAGCAGGATGTCGCCCGCGCGCTCGCGCAGGGGCGGCAGATGAATGTTGATGACATTCAGCCGGTACAGCAGATCCCGCCGGAAACCGCCGCCGCGCGACAACCGCTCGAGATCCGTATTGCTCGCCGCGATGACGCGCGCTTTGACGCTGACGGGCGAGCTTCCGCCGACGGGCACGACTTCCCGCTCCTGCAGCACGCGCAGCAGCTTCACCTGCAGCGACGGACTGGTCTCGCTGATCTCGTCGAGAAACACGGTGCCTTCGCCCGCCTGCTCGAAAATGCCGCGGCGGTTGGCAATGGCGCCGGTGAACGATCCGCGCACGTGGCCGAACAGCTCCGATTCGAGCAGCGTTTCCGTCAGCGCGCCGCAGTTGATGGCGACAAACGGCTCGGTCTGGCGCGGACCGTGCCGATGGATCGCCCGCGCGACCAGCTCCTTGCCCGTCCCGGACTCTCCAGTGATCAGCACGGCGGCCGTCGCGTCGGCGACGCGCGCCACGAGCTTGTACACCTCGAGCATCGCGGGGCTCCGGCCGATCATCTCGCGCGACAGATCCGCGAGTTCGTCGTCGTGCGTGACGTCAGCGGCGGCCTGCGACGACTGCAGCGCGAGCGCGCGGCGCACGGTGGACACGAGGGCGGCGATGTCGAACGGCTTGCTGATGTAGTCGAAGGCGCCTTCCTTCACCGCCCGGATGGCCGTCTCGATCGATCCGAACGCGGTGATGAGGACGACGGGGACGCCGGGAGAGTCGCGCCGCACGCGATCGAGGAGCGCGAGGCCGTCGAGCCCCGCCTTCATCCGGATGTCGCTCACCATCACATCGGGGCGTGAGCGCGCGATCATCCTCAGCGCGGCGTCCCCGCTTTGCGCGTACTCCGCGAGGAAGCCCTCCTGCGTGAACACCTCGCAGAGCAATTCGCACGTAACGAGATCGTCGTCAACGACGGTGATGCGGGGACGTTCGCGGACCATACTCGTCAGGCGCTCTCGGCGGCGGCGTCCGCCAGCGGCAGGCTCAGCCGGAACGCCGCGCCTTGTCGGCTCGAGCGGTCTACCTCGATATGGCCGCCGTGCTCGTTCATGATCTCACGAGCAATGGCCAGGCCGAAGCCGCTCCCCGTCGTCTTCGTCGTCCAGAGCGGCTCGAACAGGTGTTCGATCGCGTCGTCCGGAATGCCGACGCCGCTGTCGCGCACTGTCACTTCGACGGCTCTGGCGGCGTCGTCAAAGCGGCTTGCGAGCTCGAGCTGTCCGCCATTCGGCATGGCGTCGACGCTGTTGTTGATCAGATTGAGGAACACCTGGTGCAGGCTATCGCGGTCGGCCAGCACGGCCGGAACCGACGAGTCGAGCGACGCCGACACCGTGATCGCGTGCGCGTCGAGGGTCGGCCCAACCAGACGCAGCGTGTCGGCGATCACGGTGTTGACGTTGGTCGGCCGGAGCAGCGGGCGCCGCTTGTGCGTGCGCTGCAGCAGCGCGCGCACGCTGTGCACGATGAAATCGAGCTGCTGACCGATGATCCCGACGCGCCGCTGCATGTCGCCGTCGTCGGGATGCCGGCGCGCAAGCAGCTGGAGGTGCCCGGAAATCGAATTGAGCGGCGTGCCGATTTCGTGCGCGAGCGACGCCGCCACCTGCCCCATCGCCGCGAGCCGCTCGCTGCGGCCGAGGCGCTGCTGCGACTGGAACAGCTCCTCGTTGAGCGCGCGGAGCTCGGCCGTCGCGTGCGCCACTTCGCCGCGCAGCTGGTCGTTGAACCCGCTGATCTTCGCAAGCAGCGCTTCACGCTCGCGGTCGCGCGCGCTCAGGTCGTCCATCATCAAATTGAAGTTGTGCGCGATTTCGCCGAGCTCGTCATCGCGATGCACCTCGGCGCGCGAGCCGAAATTGCCGCCGCGCGCAACCCGCATGGCCTGCACGATGTTGCCGGCCGGCCATCGGAAAAAGTGCAGGAAGAGCATGTAGGAGAGCCCGACACAGACGAGCGTCACGCCCGAGAGAATCTTGTTGTGCTCCTGCTCAAGGTCGCGGACCAGCGGATTGAACGAATTCTTCAACACCAGCGCCGTCACGTAGCCCGTTCCCG
>JBOGIZ010000894.1:0-4580 GCA_050747805.1 Vicinamibacterales bacterium
CGGTTGAGTGGCGGATTCGGCAGCCAATCGGCACTCAATCGGCAATCTTCAATCGGCACTCAATCGGCAATCTTCAATCGACACTCAATCGACACTCCTCAATCCGTCGATCGACACTCGGCAATCGACAAGCCTTCGATCGCCAATCGGCAACCGCCAATCTTCAATGTATTGTCCTGGTCTTCTTGTCCATGTAGTCCATGAGCACGTAGCGGCCGAGCGTGCGCGGGGTCGTGAAATATGCTTTGCCGTGGCAAATCTGCGCGACCTGGCGCACGAAGCTGACGAGGTCGTAGTCGCGCGCGAGCATGAAGGTGTTGATCAGGATGCCGGCCTTGCGGCACGCGGCCACTTCGGCGAACGTTTCCGAGACGATGAACGGATCGAGCCCGAAGGCGTTGCGATAGATGCGGCCGTCGGGGCGCGTCAAGGCGGACGGCTTGCCGTCGGTAATCATCACGATCTGCCGCATGTCTTTCTGCTGGCGCTCCAGGATCCGGCGCGCGAGGCGGAGACCCTCGCGGGTGTTCGTGTAGTACGGCCCGACGCGCACCCGCGCGAGCTGCCCGAGCGGGATCTCTTCCGCGGAGTCGTGAAAGAGCACGACCTTGAGCGCATCACCCGGATACTGCAGGCGAATCAGGTTCGCCAGCGCCAGCGCGACGCGTTTCGCCGGCGTGAAGCGATCCTCGCCGTACAAAATCATGCTGTGGCTGCAGTCGAGCATCAGCACCGTCGCGCAGGAGCTCTGATACTCGCCCTGCGCGACCATCAGATCTTCGTAGTCCACGGCGATGCCACCCGCGGCGTGCGGAGCGCGGGGTGCGGGGTGCGGGATTGACGATTCGAGATTGTCGCGTTCCGCACCCCGCACTCCACACCCCGCCCGGAGCACCGCGTTCAGAATCGTGCCGCTCGCATCGAGATTCATCGTGTCGCCGAATTCGTACGGCTTCGACGCGCCGCTCGCTTCGATGCCGGTGGCCATTTCGCGCGTGTCGTGGCGGCCGAGGCTGCTCTTGCCGAGCGATCCGAGCAGGTCGCGAAGCGCGCGATAGCCGAGAAAATCGAGGCTCTTGTCGGTAATTTCGAAGCGGTACTGCTCGGGGTTGCCCATTCCGCCGGCGCCCCGTCCTTCGCGCTGCTCGCGGGCGCGCTCGAGATCGGGCGGGCCGCTCAAATAGCCCTGCGCCTGAAGCTTGTCGATGATCTTCTCGATGAGCGCGTCGAGCCGCGCGTCCGCATCATCGGCGTCCCGCCAATCCTTGCCGAGGAGGCGTTCGAGCGTCTCTTCCGAGAGCATCCCGCCGTTCAGGAGCGCCTCGAGGATGGCGTCGTGGAGCGCCTGCCACGAATGCCCCGCCTCGCCGTCCCCGTCCTCATACGGGAGGCCGTACGGATTGTCGAACCCGCTCGACAGGAGCAGATCGGAGAGCTTCGACAGCAGATCCTCGAGGTCGATCTCGTCGAGGTCTTCGCCGGTGAATTTCGAGTAGCGGTATTTCACAAACGGAAACTCCCAAAGACCCAATTCCCAATTCCACAAGACGACCATGGTCGCGAGACTTGCCGGAATCCCGCGACGCGGACGTCTTGTGTTGTTGGGCGTTGGCCCTTGGTCCTTGGCATCGTCTCAGTTGTAGTACTTCTTCTTGTTCCCTGCGACCGGCGCCTCGCGCTCGGTCATGGAATCGACGACGCGCGCGGCGCGCTGGGGTTGTTCGGCGGCCTGGAACTGTCCTTCGACCGACCGGCTGATCTTGCGCTGCGCATATAAGCCTTCGAGCACGAAGTCGATGGCCGAGGCGAGCGCTGCGTCGGATCGCTTTGCGCCGCGGCCCGTCTCGCTCCGTGCGGCGGCGCGCGCGGCATCGTGCAGCCCCTGGACGTCGCCCGTCCGCGCGACCACTTCCGCCGAGGCGAGCGCATCATCGATCTGGAGATTGCCGCCGAGGTCGAACCACTCGATCACGCGGCGGAAATCCGTGTCGGGGAACCATCCGTCGAACACCGACGCCACCGCGCCCCGGATCAGCTCGCGCGCGACGTTGTCGGCCCCCTTCAGCTCGCCCTCGTATTCGAGTTCGAACTTGCCGGTGATCGCCGGAATCGCGGCGTAGACATCGGTGACCCTCGGGACGGCCTGCCCCTCGCCGCTCGCGAGCGCGCGCCGCTCCGCGTTTGAAATCACGTTCTCGAGCAGTGAGATCGGCAGGCGCTGACTGACGCCCGAGCGCTTGTCGATCTTTTGATCCTGCCGCGCCTGGAACGCGACCTCTTCGACGATTTCGCGGACGAATTCCGGCACGACGAGCTCGGCGTCGTGTCCCGACCGCGTCGTCCACGCTTCCTGGCGCGTGATGTCCATCGCGTGCTGCCGCGTGGCAGGGTAGTGCGTGCGGATTTCCGACCCGATCCGGTCCTTGAGCGGCGTAATGATCTTCCCGCGCGCCGTGTAGTCTTCCGGATTCGCGCTGAAGACCATCAGCAGATCGAGCGGCAGCCGCATCGGGTAGCCCTTAATCTGGACGTCGCCTTCCTGGAGGATGTTGAACAGGCTGACCTGAATCTTGCCGGCGAGATCCGGCAGCTCGTTGATGGCGAAGATCCCGCGATTGGCCCGCGGCACGAGCCCGTAGTGCATCGTCATCTCGTCGGAGAGCTGCAGACCCGCGCGGGCGGCCTTGATGGGATCGAGGTCGCCGATCATGTCGGCGATCGTCACGTCCGGCGTCGCGAGCTTCTCGACGTAGCGCTGCTCGCTCTCGAGCCAGCCGACGGGGAGATCGTCGCCGGCGTCGCGCAGGCGCGCCCGACACGAGGCGCACAGTGGCGCCATCGGGTCGTCGTGGATTTCGCAGCCGGCCGCGACGGGCAACGCCTCGTCGAGCAGCGACGTCAGCGCACGCAGCATCCGGGTTTTCGCCTGCCCGCGCAGCCCGAGCAGAATGAAATTGTGACGCGACAGAATCGCGTTCACGACCTGCGGGACGACGGAGTCGTTGTAGCCGATGATGCCGGGGAATAGCGTCTCACCGGCGGTGAGCTTTCGAATCAGATTGTCGCGGATTTCAGATTTCACCGGTCGCCGCGGCACGCGGCCGGCCTCGACGTCCCGGCGCAGTGCGCCGAGCGTCATCGCCTTCGGGGTCATGGTTCGATCTTAACAGAGAGTAGAATCGCTCCGTGTCGAACCCGAAGGTGTTCGCGCATCGCGGCGGATCGGCCCTTCGCCCAGAAAATACGATCGCCGCGTTCGACCACGGCCTCTCGCTCGGCGCCGACGGCCTCGAATTCGACGTGCATCTCTCGCGGGACGGCGTGGTCGTGGTTCATCACGACGCGACGCTGGACCGGACCACGAACGGCCGGGGTCCTGTGGCCGCACTGTCCGCCGATGAGCTCGCGGGTCTCGACGCCGGCTGGCACACGGCGGAGTATCGCGGCCGCGTCGGCGGCATCCCGACGCTGCGGCAGGTGCTGCAGCGTTACCCGGATACTCGCTTCATCATCGAGATGAAGGTGAATACGCCGGAGCTGGCGGAGCGGACGATCGATGAAGTCCGCGCGGCGAATGCCGTCGAGCGCACGTCGCTCGGCTCGTTCGGTTCGCGCGTGCTTCGCGCGGCGCGCGCCTACGAGCCGCGCATCGCCACCGGCGCCTCCGGCGACGAGACGAGGCTGGCGCTCTATCGCGGCTGGTGCCGATGGCCGGTACGGCACCCGCGATATCGGGAGTTTCAGGTGCCGGAGATCGCCGGCGCGACGCGCGTTGTCTCGCCGCGCTTCGTCCGATACGCGCACGCGGCTGGCGTCGTCGTGCATGTCTGGACCGTTGACGAGGACGCCGACATGCGGCGCCTGCTGTCGTGGGGCGTGGATGGGATCATTACTGATCGGCCGGACGTCGGCGTCCGAGTAATTGGTGAATTTGTGAATTGGTGAGTTGGTGAATTGAATTGGTGAATTGGCGATTTGGTGAATTGCCGAAGTGGTGAATCGCCGAAGTGGTGAATTGGTGAGGTAGTTAAAGAGGGGGGATCAAGAGTCGCTTAATTTAGAGCACGTGGTTCTCCCACAGGATTGCCGCGCCCAACAAAGCGAGAAGTATCAGGAAGCTGATCCAACGACTGCGTCAGTCTGTCGGGCACTGGTGCGTTGAGACTGCATCGCATGCGATCCGCGCCGGTGGAAGGAGATCGGCTTTGTCTTCGCCCAACCGAGAAGCATCGCGATTTGGAGTAGAACGAAAGCGCCCGCGACTTCGAGCGGCAGGTGCCACCAGATGTCGCGAAGACGCTTCGGGAAGAACAGGTCTGGCTGCCACTTGTTAAGTCCGGACCAATCGTACGCAAAACCCAGCAGGCCGATAATCACGGCCACCCAGAACGTTTCCTTTAGGTCTTTGGTGGCGGCCACGCCTTGACTCGCAATCACGCCAATTCAATTCACCAGATCACCAATTCACCAACTCACCAATTACTTTCGCGCAACGTTACCTGCGCGTCAGCGTCTCCGCCGTGCTGAACTTCGGTTCGATATCGACCGGAATGCCCGTGAGCTTCTCGAGCACCGTCTGG
>JBOGIZ010000895.1:0-7323 GCA_050747805.1 Vicinamibacterales bacterium
GGACTCCCCCACCCGCGCTCTCGCTCGCCGGCTTCGCTCGGCTCCCTCCGATCGCGTGGCTCGCTCGCGGCGCTCGCTCGCGCTCCGCGGCGCGGCCCCTCGGACTCCCCTACACGCGCTCTCGCTCGCCGGCTTCGCTCGGCTCCCTCCGATCGCGTGGCTCGCTCGCTGCGCTCGCTCGCGCCCTTCAGCCGAGCGTCTTGTCTTTGCTCGCCGGTTCGCCGTCATGACTGAGTTCCGGTGGCCGCGGCCGACACAATCCGGCCGTCGCGCAGGGCGATCGCCTGCTCGGCGCGGGCGGCGAGCTCCGGATCGTGCGTGACGAGCACGATCGTCGTCTTCCGGCGGCGATTGACGTCGAGCAGCAGATCGATCACCTGACGGCCCGTCGTCGAGTCGAGATTGCCGGTGGGCTCGTCTGCCAACAGGATCGGCGGGTCGTTCGCGAGTGCCCGCGCGATTGCGACCCGCTGCTGCTCACCCCCTGAGAGCTGCGAGGGATAGTGATGGGCGCGCGCCTGCAGACCAACCTCCGCCAGGAGCGCGTCGGCCCGTTCGCCGGGATGCGGAGCGCCGGCGATCTCGATCGGCACGCGCACGTTCTCGCGCGCGGTCAGCGACGGCAACAGATGAAAGAACTGGAAGACAAACCCGATGCGCGTCCCGCGGAAGCGCGCGAGCGCATCCTCCGACATCGCCGTGATGTCGTGATCGTCGATGAGAATCCGGCCGGTCGAGGGCGAATCGAGGCCCGCCATGAGGCCGAGCAGCGTCGACTTGCCGCTGCCCGACGGCCCCGTGATGGCCGCCATACGACCGGACTCGATCCGCAGATCGAGTGGATGAAGAATGGTGAGGCTCGACCCGCCGGTGGCAACCGTCTTCGAGACGCCGCGCAGCTCGATCATGAGGGGCGCGCCGCGTCGACCATGGGCTTCAGCTGCTCCCAGACATTGTCGGCGACGATCCGCGCGCCTTCGGCCGTCGGGTGGATCCCGTCGGCTTGATTCAACGCTGAAATGCCGGCGACGCGGTCGAGCAGAAACGGAAGCAGCGTCACGCGGTACCGCTTCGCCAGATCGGGATACACGTTGTGAAAAGCGGCCGCGTATTCCCGGCCGTAATTGGGTGGCGCCTCCATGCCCACGAGCAGCACCGCGATGTGCTGCTGTTGAGCGTGCGCGATGATCGCGCCGAGATTTTTTTCGAGCTCGACGGTCGAGAGTCCCCGCAAGCCATCGTTCGCGCCAAGCTCCAGAATCAGAATACGCACGTCGGATTCGCCCAGTGCCCAATCGAGGCGCGCCAGGCCCGCAGCCGATGTATCTCCGGAAACCCCCGCATTCACGACTCCCCACCGGTAGCCGTCGGCGTCGAGCTTCTGCTGCAGGAGGCTCGGGTACGCCTGCGAGGGCTCCAGCCCGTATCCGGCGGTCAGGCTGTCGCCGAGCACAACGATCTTCGGGCGCCCCGGCTCATCCGGCGGTGCCGAGCCCGGTGCCGGCCGACTCGCCGGGGCAGCCGACTGCGAAACCGGCGGCGAGGCGTGGCTGCAGCCCGCCAGCGCCAGCCAGAGGGCAGCGGCCACGAGACGTCCCACACGCGCGATCACCATCTATGTCTTGATTATAGAGGGCCGCGCGCGTCAAGCTGAGAGAGCGAGCCGCCAAAGCGGCGAACGCGTGAGCGTGCAGGGGAGCCCGAGGGGCAAAGCCCCTCGGAAAAATATGGCTAGAGGGTTTGAATCGAAGATGGTCGAGTTCCAGCAGGAAGAGGCGCAGCGCCGCGTCTCGAAGCCCGCTGCGCTCGCCCCCGAAGAAAAGGCGCGTGCCGCCGCGCGCGAAAGCCTCGAGCTGGCGCGTAAACGCGTCGCGGCTGATCTCGACAACGCCACCGCGCCCGCGCACCGGCAGATGCTCGAGCAGGCGCTCGCCGCGCTCGACGAACGGTTGAGGTCGATCTAGCCTCCGCCGGAACGGCGTTTGCTCCCGTAGCTGGAGCATGGCACCGAAGGACATCGTCCGCATCGCGGCCATCGGGGATCTCCACTACGGCCGCACGACTCCTCACGGATCGCTTCAGCCGCTCTTCAGCCAGATCGCCGAATCGGCCGACATCCTCGCGCTCTGCGGCGACATCACCGATTACGGCCTCGCCGATGAAGCCCGCGCCTTCGTGAAAGACGTCGGCGCCACCATGAAGATTCCCGCCGTGGCGGTGCTGGGCAATCACGACTTCGAATCGAATCAGCAGGCGGAGATCGCGAAGATCCTCAACGACGCCGGCATCGTCACGCTCGACGGCGACACGACGGAGATTCATGGGATCGGGTTCGCCGGCGTCAAAGGCTTCGCGGGTGGTTTCGGCCGGCGGGCGCTCGGGCCGTGGGGCGAAGACATCGTCAAGCGCTTCGTGCACGAGGCGGTGAACGAGGCGCTGAAGCTCGAGTCGGCGCTCGCCCGTCTGCGCACCGATCGTCTCGTCGTCCTGCTCCACTACTCGCCGATCCTCGCCACCGTGGAAGGCGAGCCCTGCGACATTTATCCATTTCTCGGCTGCAGTCGCCTCGAGGAACCGCTGACGCGGTTTCCCGTGGACGTCGTCTTCCACGGCCACGCGCATCACGGCCGCGCCGAAGGACGCACGCGCACGCAGGTACCAGTCTTCAACGTGTCGATGTCGCTCATGCGCGAGCTCTCCCCGGACAAGCCGTTCAAGCTCGTGGAAGTCGGAGTGGCCGTTCGCGCGGAAGACCGCCGAACCGGCGCGGACCGTCGGGGCACCGAGGTGCACTGATGGGGGGGCGACTGCCGATTCTGCTGCTCGCGGCCGTCGTCATGGCGGCGCCCTCCGTCGGCGCGCAGACCCATTCCACGCGGCGCCATCATGCCGTCGCGAAGAAACGTTCCGCCCGCGTACGGCGTCCCGTTGACGTGAACACCGTGGCAATTCAGGTGATGCTCGATCGCGCCGGTTATTCTCCCGGCGAGATCGACGGGCAGATGGGGACCGCCACGAAGCGAGCGCTCGACGCGTACGAGAACAACGGCGGGAATCCAAATGCGCTGCCTCCGGACGCACTCGCGAAATATCAGATTACGGCGCAGGATGCCGCCGGGCCGTTCGCGCCACAAATTCCGCCCGAGCTGATGCAGCAGGCGAAGCTGGACGCGCTCGACTATCAAGACCTGCCGGAGGAGCTCGGCGAACGATTCCACGCGAGCCCCACGCTGCTCCACCGCCTGAATCCTGGCATCGCCTTCGCCGCCAACGCGACGATCACGGTGCCGAACGTGGGTACGACTCCCGCGCCCGTCGGGCCGCCGCCTGGACGGCAGACCGACTCGGGCAACCCTGCCGACACGACGGTCACCGTTCGAAAAAGTACGTCCGATCTCGTCGTCACCGACGCGGAAGGCCGCACGCTTTTCTATGCGCCCGTCACCACAGGAAGCCAGCACGATCCGCTTCCCCTGGGCACGTGGAAAGTCAAGGGCGTCCAGCACAACCCCGCGTTTCACTACAACCCGAAGGAGTTCTGGGACGCGAAGCCCGGCGACGCAAAGGCCACGATCGCCCCCGGTCCGAACAATCCCGTCGGCGTCGTGTGGATCGATCTGAACAAACCGGACTACGGGATCCACGGCACGCCCGAGCCGTCGCTCATCGGCAAGACCACTTCGCACGGATGCGTGCGCATGACCAACTGGGACGCGCTCACAGTTGCCTCGCTCGTGAGGCCCGGCACGCGCGTCGTGTTCTCCCAATGATATGAATGCTGCCGGTCGACGGCCCGACGTCAAATACCTGCTGGCGGCGGGGCTGCTCGGGTTCGTGCTCGGCGCGTTCGTCGTCGGATCGCTCGGCGCGGGGGCGCCGCGGCGGCCGCGGACGGCACTCGGCGCGACCCACGCGACGTACATTGCCGACCAGGCGCCCGGTCCTCTCGCGACGGCTGTTCCCACGGCGACGAGCGGAACGACTGGATCAGTGTCCGCGCCGCAGGCTCACGAATTGGAACCGGCAGATTTGATCGCTCGCCATCTCACGATGCCGGTCGAAGGTGTACGACCGGATCAACTCGTCGACTCGTTCCATGACGCCCGCGAGGTCCAGGGCGCGCATCAGCACGAAGCGATCGACATTCTGGCCCCGCGCAACACGCCCGTGGTCGCGGTCGAAGACGGCACCATCGCCAAACTGTTCCTGAGCAAGGCGGGCGGGACCACGGTTTATCAGTTCGATCCCGAGAATGAGTACTGCTACTACTACGCGCATCTGGAGCGTTATGCGGATGGACTCAAGGATGGCGAGGCCGTCCATCGCGGTCAGGTGATCGGGTACGTCGGGACCTCGGGCGATGCGCCGAAGAACACGCCGCACCTGCACTTCGCGATCTTCAAGCTCACGGCCGCGAAGCACTGGTGGCAGGGAACGGCGATCGATCCCTACAACATTCTGAGGTGAGACCCCGGCTCCGAGGGCGGCTCAGGCGGCGCAGCCGCCCGGATATCGGGGCGAATCGGCGGTTCCCAGCCGTCGGCGCGAAGCGTTTCCTGAAGACGCTGCGACCGCTCGACGAGCGCGCGCGGGTCCTCGAACTGCTCCACTTCCTGACGCCCGTCCGGGAACGTCACGACAAGTTCGTAATCGTGCCCGTCCGCCTGTCGACGGATTTCGTAAACGAGCCTCGAACGCTGTTTTTCGAAAAACCAGATCATGTTGACCATGTATCGATGGATCCAGCTCGGAGCATTACCCTTACCGCGAAATTACCGGTTCAGGGCTGCCATCGGCTCGATCCGCGACGCACGGTAGGCTGGCAAATACGCTGCCACGGTGGCGACAACCAGCAGCACGCCGACGGCCGTCACAAAGGCGAAGGGATCGGCAGCAGGCACGTTATAGAGCAGCGATGAGACCGATCTCGCCGCGATGAACGCCAGCGGAAGGCCGAACGCTGCACCGATCGCGACCAGGACGAGCGCCTGCTTCAGGATCAACCACAGCACGTTCGCGCGTTCAGCGCCGAGCGCCATTCGGAGTGCAAGCTCAGCCATGCGGCGGCTGACGCCGTAGGCCATCGTTCCGTACAATCCGAGGCTCGCGAGCAGCAGCGCCAGCACGCCGAACGCCGTCGTCAACTCCGAGACCATGCGGTCGCGCTGCAGGCCGCGTCCGATGCGGTCATTGAGCGGCACAATCTCCACGATCGGCACTCGCGGCTCCGACTCGGTGAGAATCTGCCGCATCTGCTGCGCCATCGGGCCCGGCGCACCGGCCGTCCGAATTTCGAGGTCTCCGAGAACCACGGTGGGCCGCGCCTGCGCCAACGAATAGGCCATGTTCGGCGTCCGGTCTTTCACATCGACGTATCGCGCGTCCTCTACGACGCCGACGATGACGAAGGCGTCCTTGTCGATCGAACCGCCATAGGTCCAGTGCTTCCCGATCGCACTCTGGTGCGAAAAAAACCGCCGCGCCATCGTCTCGTTGATGATGGTCGTGTGAGCGTTCGGATCGCGATCCGCCGGATCGAAGCCGCGCCCCGAGAGGAGCTTCAGCCCGACGGCGTCGAAATACCGCAGCGTGACGATCTCTTCGTCCGTGCGAAGATCCTCGTTCGGCGGTCCCGTGTGTCCTTCGACGCTGAGGCTGCTGGTTCTCGACGAATCGGCGAACGGACCGTTTTCCGAAAAGCTCGCCGCTTGAATGCCCGGGACGGCGCTCAGCCGATCGACGACGCGCTGATAGAACGCCTGCCGCTCGGCGGGGGTATAGCCGGCCGCGCGCAGATCGAGCGTACCGGTGAGCACGTGATTGCGATCGAAGCCCACGTCGGTCTGCGCGAGCCGCTGCAAGCTGCGCGCGAAGAGTCCGGCCACGACGAGCAGCAGCAGACAGAACGCCATCTGCGCGATCACCAGGAGCTTGCCTGCAAGAAGCCCATGGCGGCCGCCTTCGGCGCCGACGGTGCGTGCCTGCTGCTTGAGGGATTCCGCGGCCGAGACGCGCGTGCCGCGCAGCGCCGGCAGCACGCCGCACGCCAGACCCGTCACGGCTGATACGCCGATCGAGAACGCGAGCACGCGCGCGTCGAGTCCGGTGTTCAGATCCATCGACGTCGTGGACGTCACGAACAAGGCGAGCAGCCCATCGCGCGCCCAGATGGCGAAGATCACCCCGAGCATCCCGCCCGCGGCCGCGAGGAGCAGGCTCTCTGCCAGGAACTGGCGCACGAGCCGCCACCGCCCTGCACCGATCGATACGCGGATCGCGACTTCGCGCTCGCGTCCGGCGGCTCGCGAGAGCAGCAAGCCCGCCACATTGACGCACGCAATGATCAGCAGCACGCCGACCATCGCGAGCAGCACGTACAGCGGCGTGGAGAGATCGTCGCGCAGCGTTGAGATCCCGGCCGACGCATCGTCGAGCACGACGCGGATGTTGCGGATCGCCGCGCGGGTCTCTGGACCCGAATCCTTGAAATCCGTTTCTTCATCGCGCTGGACGATCTGCGACACCGCGGTCTGAATCGCGAGGGCCGGCGTGCCCCTCGGCACGCGGACGAACAGATTGAGCCACGAAAGGCCCGCCTGCGCTGGCCACGGCTTCTGACGGTCCGCGTTGTGTGAGCTCGAATTCGACGCGTACCGCACGACGGGCTGCATCATGAACGGGATCCACGCGTCCGGGCTGTGCAGGGAGACCGTCGTGCCGAAGAATGCAGGCCGGGTGACGCCGACGATCGAAAACAAGGCGCCGTTGATCGTGAGAGTACGGTCGGCGAGATCGGTCGATGCCCCGAACGTGCGGCGCCAATACGCGTCGGAGACGACCGCGACCGGATGCGCGCCGACGGCGTCGTTGTCGCCGGGCGTCAGCAACCGGCCGAACTCGGGTTGCTGTCGGAGCAGTGTGAAGTAATCGCCTGACACGAGCTGCACCGTCCCGCGCGCGCCGTTGGGTTGTCCGGACGCCTGCAGCTGCATGCCGGCGATCCCGGTCGCCGCCGCGACCACCGCGCCTTGGGGAGCGAGACCATCGCGCACGTGCAGGTAGGTGGGTCCTGAAAAGAAATCATAGGCTCCCAGCCGCGACATCATTTGCGCAACATAGAGGTCTGCCGGATCCGGGACGGGCAGCCGGCGCAGCACGACGGCGTTGACGATCGAAAAGACGGCGGTCGCTCCGCCAATCCCGAGTGCGAGCGACAGCACGGCGGCCGCGGTGAAGATCGCGTTCCGGCGCAGCAGCCGGGCACCGTAGCACAAGTCACGGAAGAACTCGAAAACCAGATTCATGGCGCTTTCACGTCCGCAA
>JBOGIZ010000896.1:0-3369 GCA_050747805.1 Vicinamibacterales bacterium
GTCCAGCCAGGTCAGCCGTCGATCCCGCAGCAACTGGACGCCTATGCCGGATGGTTGTCCGGCCACGGTCAGCCCCTGAGCCCGGCCGCCCCCGATTTAGACGCCGCGCGCGCGGAGCTTGGCCGGATCGCCCCGGCATTCCTGCGTGCCGGGGGCTCGCCCGCGCCTGACGTCTACGAGCACAGGCGCAGAATCCTTGTGGCCTTTGCCCTCGAACTGGCCGCGAGCGGCGCGCACAAACAGGCCGGCGCCGCCGCCCAGCTCGTCGAGTGGGCGTGCGGCTACGTGCGATCGCACTCCCCCTTGAACGATTTCGATCGCGCGTGGCAGCGTGCGGCGCTTGCCGTGCTCGAAGGCGGGATCGACAGCCGCGCCCTGCAGGCGCACCTCACTCACGCCGACGCCTTCATGCCCGAGCCGCGCCTGCTGCTCGCGCGCGGCATCGCCGAAGAGCAGACGACGGCGCCTTCGGAGACGATTCATGCGGGCCAGGGGATCGACCCGTCGGTCGCGGCGGTGCTTGCCGGCGCCGACGCCGAGCGCGCGCGGGCGGCCGAACGCGCGGTCGCGAGATTCCGCGACGCGGAAAGAGATCCCGCCGTTCGTGCGGAAGCGGCGCTCAGAATGGGGCACGTGCTGCTCGAATTGAAGCGAGATGAGGAGGCGCTCACGGCATGGACCGTGGTCGATCAGAGCGATCCGGATCTTGCCGTGAAATACCTCGTGCAGGTGTTCCGGGGGCTCGCGTACGAAGGGCTGGGAAGGAATACCGACGCCGCGAGCGCGTATGCGGCGGCGCTCGCGATCAGTCCGGGCGCGCACTCGGCGACGATGAGGCTTGCCGCGCTCGATTTTCGACTCGGCCGCGCCGACGAGGCCAATCGCCTCCTCACCGCGCTGCTGCAGAACGACGACCCGCGCCGCGATCCGTGGTGGGCGTACTACGCGGGCGACTGGAGATTCTGGTATGCGCGCATCTCGCTCGTGCGCGCGCTCACGGCGGTCGACGTCAAGTGATCCGCCGGCCGGGGGCAACCGTGGAGTCGCGAACTACTGCCCCGGCCCCCAGATGGACTGCTGCGGCGGCAGATCGACGGCCAGGTATCCGGTCCGCGCCCGAATCTTCACGTTGGGCACGCGCGTCTTGACTTCGATCTTCCGGAACTTGCCGTCCATGGTCGCGTTCTCGGGAGCGTACCCGATCACGTAGTACGTGCTCGTGTCGCGGACGATGAGGCCGAACGCGCGCGACATGTCGTCGATGTTGCGCACCATGAAGCCGCCCGTGATCCCCGTCAGCATGTTCGGCCCGTCTTCGCCGGTGTCGAACAGCGTGGACCGCGCGGGATCCTGCGTGAGGACGTCGGGATTGGCCGTCATGTGATTGACCATCCCCCGGGCGTCGATCGAGTAGAACGTCACGCCGTTTCTCGCCGCCTCGCCGGCGATGCGCTCGAGCGACGAGCGCACTTCCTCGGTGAAAAACCCTTCGGTGATGAAGACAACGGTCTTGCGCCCCGGCAATCGGCCCAGACCTTGCGCGACGGTTTCAAGACTCTTCAAGGTGGCGTTGGTCATGACGCGCGCCTGCCGCACGTACATGTCCGACTTCTGCTGGATCGCCCCGGTCACCTGTTCGATCCCGCCCGCATATTGGCAGTCCGCCGGATCCTTGTGGCAGTCGTCCGCCGCCATGTCCGCCTTCACCTCCTGGGATCCGTCCGAGATCCGAAGGGCGTCTGTTTCGCTGTCGATCTGGGGAAAGTCGCGAAACGGCGCCAGCAGTTTCTGCCGGTTGTCGAACGCCGGCTTGACCGCGCGTATGCCGGCATAGAGCTCGGATTTGTCGGCCGTCAGGAGCCCGTGAAACATCGCGCCATTGACGTAGACGCCGCCCGCGTCTTCGGGCCCCATCTGGTCGTGCACGAACGCCTCGGCGCCCTGCTTCGCGCGCATCATCGAGTCGTTGGCGAGCCCGCCTTCGTCGAACAGCAGCACGAACACCCGATGCGCGTGAAAATCGGCCTCGGCGTCGTACTGGCTCACGGGCGCGCCGGGCGCGTTGCCAAAGCTGTGCGTCACCATGTAGAACTGCTGGATCTGCTGCGGCTTTCCGTTTTCCAGCACGGTCACATCGTCGGGCTTGAGGCCCGATACGAAGTTGCCCTTCTTGTCGAGCACGACCGCGTCGACTTCAACGAGCGCGGTTTTCGCTTTGAAGACGGGCGCCTGCGCCCTCTGGGGTGGATTCTGGCCGTGCACTCCGGCAGGCGACATCGCCAGCACGGCGGACGCGGCGAGCGACGCGGCGAACGATCGTGTGATGCGCATCAGCGGGACCCCTCCGGGTTCTCATTATCGCGCCCTTCGTAGCCGCGGCGGGCGCGCACCGTGAATTTTCCTGCCTTCAGCACCGTGACCATCACGTCGTGCCAGCCTCCCGGGCTGACACCGCGCGGTACGTATTCGATCACGTAGCTCTGCCGGAAATCGTCCAGCGTCTGCCGGAACGCGCCGGCGATCGAATCGCGGGCTCCAATCGCGAACACCTGCCCCGTCGTCGGCGAGACGAGATCGGACAACGTCGTCGTTACGGCTGCCTTCTTTGCCCACGGCTGCAGATCGCGCGCGCGATCGGCCATCTCCGACGGCGAGCCGGCGACCACGTTGGTTCCCGACGTGAGCGCCGCCGCGAGAGGCTGCCTGAACGTGTTGGTCGCGGGCTGATTCGGAGGTGCCTCTTCCGTGGTCATAGGGACGACAACGTCCACGACCGCATCAGTGCGCCGGGCAATCTGCCGCACGGCCGATTCATCGAGGATGCTTGTCGAATCGGCGCCATCGGTAAATGCCACGACGAGCTGACGCCGGCCGGGGTCGGAGGGACGCATCATCGCGGCGCCGAGCGCGTCGTACAGCGATGTGGCGCCCTCGGCGCCGAGTGCGTCGAGCGGCATCGCCTCGCCGCGTGGGCGAAAGTCGAACACCTGCCGCAGCACCTGAGAAATCGCGATCAGCCTGAGACGGTCTTCCGCGTGCAGGAGCGACGCGGTGTCGTTGACGGCGGCCTTCAGGCGCGCGAGGGTTGCGCCATCGACGCTTGCGCTCGCGTCGAGCAGGAGGGTGACGTCCACAGGCAGCGTCTCGGCCGCGACGGCGGTAATCTCCTGCGCCACACCGTTATCGTGCAGCGCGAAATCTCGCGCGCCGAGCCCCGCGACCGGCCTGTCACCGCGGGCCACCGCCGCCTGGATGGCGACGCCGTCCACACCGGCGCGAAAGACCTGCTGCGGCGTCGCAACGGCCCCGAGCACACTCACGAAGGCGAGCGAGAGGGCAACCTTCATGTCAGGCCCAGCACGACAGTTC